>CALMZO010000393.1 GCA_937870825.1 uncultured Chloroflexota bacterium
CCCAACGAGAACAAGTCTCTGATACATGTGTCCTCCTTCGCGACGGTGTACGTCGCAGCTCGTGGGTAAAAATTGATACGAGAATTATAACATGAGAAATGCGCGTGTCAAACAGATGTTCGCAAAAAGCAATTTTAGGATTGCTGATTTATCATTTCTGATTTATAGCTTACAATAGCGCGGTCACAAGCACACCTCACAAATCAAACATGGAGCGGGCATGGAATACACTCGACTCGGCAAAAGTGGCTTGAAAGTTTCGCGCATCTGTCTCGGCATGATGTCCTATGGCGACCCCAAATGGCGCGACTGGGTTTTGCCCGAAGAGGACGCGCGCCCGTTCGCGCAGCGCGCGCTCGAAATGGGCATCAACTTTTTCGACACCGCGAATGTGTATTCCGCAGGCGTGAGCGAAGAAATTACCGGCCGCACCCTGCGCGACATGGCAAAGCGCGACGAAATTGTCGTCGCGACCAAAGTGCATGGGAAAATGCGCCAAGACCCCAACGGGCGCGGTTTGTCGCGCAAGCATATCATGGGTTCGATTGACGATTCGCTGCGGCGGCTCGGCATGGACTATGTGGATTTATACCAAATTCATCGCTGGGATTACGACACGCCGATTGAAGAAACGATGGAAGCTTTGCATGATGTCGTAAAAAGCGGCAAGGCGCGCTACATCGGCGCATCCAGTATGTACGCGTGGCAATTTGCCAAAGCCCAGTTCGTTGCGGAAAAACACGGGTGGACAAAATTTATTTCGATGCAGAATCATTACAATCTCGTGTACCGCGAGGAAGAACGCGAAATGAATCCCTTGTGCCAAGACCAGGGCGTCGGCTTGATTCCATGGTCGCCGCTCGCGCGCGGCTTTCTCGCCGGCAATCGCCGCAAACAAGATTGGGGTGAAACAACGCGCGCGAAAACCGACCCGTTCGCGCAAGAGATGTATTATCGGGATTCCGATTTTCAAGTCGTCGAACGTGTCGTCGAACTCGCCGCGCGCATGGGACACAAACCCGCGCAGGTTGCGCTCGCGTGGCTGCTTTGCAAACAAGAAGTAGATTCACCCATCATCGGCGCGACGAAAATGTATCAACTCGAAGACGCGAACATCGCGCTGTCCATCAAACTCTCGCACGAAGAAAACAAATATCTCGAAGAGCCGTACGTGCCGCATCCGATTCTTGGTCATTGATTGAAGACAACAGACGACAGACAACAGATGACAGACCTTCTGCTATCTGTTATCTGTTGTCGGTTATCTGTATTCTGTATGCGCATCGGTTTCCTCACCAATTGTCTCCGTCATCGCAACCTGCCCGAAATTATCGAATGGGCGGGCGCGAATGGTTTCTCCGCGCTCGAGCTCGCGTGTTGGCCCCGCGAAGGGAACGCGGTTGACCCATCGCTCGATGTGGTAAATTTTTCACAACAGAACGCGGATGAATTGAACGCGCTCGCGCAAAAACACAACATCACCTTCACCTGCTTGACGTACTGCCCCAACACCCTGGCGCACAATCCCGCCGAACGCGACGCGAATGTAAAACATATTTATCGCGTGATTGACGCGGCGCAGTTGCTGGGTGTACAAAATGTCAGCACTTTTGTCGGACGCGATGAAACAAAAACACAAAAACAAAATTTCGACGAAATGGCAAATGTGTTCGCGCCAATGCTCGATTACGCGGGCGCGCGCAACGTACGCATCGCGATAGAAAATTGTCCGATGCCCGGTTGGCAGTTTGAAGGACTCGCGGGCAACGTCGCGTATGCGCCCGTGATTTGGGATGAAATGTTTGCGCGTTTGCCGCACGCGAATTTTGGTTTGAATCTCGACCCGTCACATCTCGTTTGGCTCGGCGTGAATTATTACGACATTGTGCCACAGTACGCGTCGCGGATTTTTCACACACACGCCAAAGACACAGAAATTTACGCGGACAAACGTCCGTACTATTCGATTATGAATTCGGGTTGGGATACGTGGTGGCAATATCGTTTGCCCGGCAAAGGCGAGATTGATTGGAAACGTTGGGCGAACGTGCTGCGCGCGAACGGTTACGACGGCGCATTGTCCATCGAACACGAAGACCCCGAGTACGAACACACCGAAGCATTGGTGCAAGAAGGTTTGTTGCTCGGCAAGAAAAATCTAACGGAGGCGATTTCTTAATTTCAAAAAATTTTTGTTGCGTGCAACAAAATTTTTTGAAAACTATTTTTCGTGCAAGTCCGCACCCTCATTATCGGCACAGGTTTAATGTCGCGGCATCATATCGAGATGATGCTCAAGCAGCAGGACACGACTGAAATTGTCGCGCTGTGTGACCCCTCACAGCAGCAGTTGGAACTCGCGTCGGAACTCTTTGAAGAGGCAGGACTGCCCGCGCCCGCGACAGGTCCGCAACTCGAACCATTGTTACAAGAATTTCGCGGTGAACTCGACGCGGCGTTGATTGTGACGCCGCACGCGTTTCATTTGAAACAAGCGACCGTGTGTTTGGAAAGCGGGCTCGACGTACTTTTAGAAAAACCGATGGTGATGAACGCGCGGGAAGCGCGCAAACTCATCAAGACAACAAAGCAGACAGGACGCCTGCTCGTCGTCGCGTTTCCCGGTTCGCTCTCGCCGCAAATCCGCGAGGCAAAAAATATTTTGCGCGAGGGAAAAATCGGCGTCGTGCAAAGTGTGAACGGGTTCGCGTGGCAGAATTGGAAAACCAACACCGCAAACACCTGGCGGCAGATGCCAAAACTTGCCGGCGGCGGATTTTTATTCGACACCGGCGCGCATCTTTTGAATACAACGTGCGATTTGGTGGGCGAAGATTTTGTCGAGGTTGCGGCGTGGCTCGACAATCGCGGCGCGCCCGTTGACATTATCGGAACGGTCATGGCGAAAACGAAATCGGGAATTTACGTGACGATGCACGGCTGCGGCGACGCGTTTCCGACATGGGCATCCGAAATTATCGTTGTCGGGAATGGCGGACTCGTACGCACAGGCATTTGGGGTGAGCGCCTCGAAGTGCAGTACGGCAAGGCGCGCGGTTTTTCGTTTCAACCGCGCAAGATAAAATTGCCGCCGTCGCTCGGCGTGTGGGAACAATTTCTCGACGTGCGCGACGGCAAAATGGAAAATCCCTGTCCGCCCGAAGTGGGTTTGCGAATGGCGAAATTGTGGGACGCGATCAATGAATCGTCGCAGCAAGGCGGCAAGCCGGTGGCTCTTTCGTAACGAGAGATGAGCAATGAGCACTGAGCAACGTTGCTTTGTTTCGCGCATCCACGCTCAATGCTCAATGCTTGTTGAAATTAGGAGTAAGAAGGTGAAAAACAAATTCGCACATCTTGCTATTGCAGCTCTGACCGCACTCGGCATTGTTTTCGGATTGGCATTCGCGGCGACCAATGTTTCCGCGTCGAATGGCAGTGAACAAAATAAAATGTCCTCTGCCGACATGTGGGGCAATTGTTGGTACCTTGTGCGCTACGGCGACAATTTGTTTCGCATCGGCTTGCGCTACAACGTTTCGCCGTATTATCTCGCGCATCTGAACGGCTTGTGGAATCCGAATTGGATTTATGCCGGAATGAAATTGCGCGTGCCGTGCGGCGGACCTCCGCCCCCCCCCCCACCCCCTCCGCCTTGTGAACAACCCGCGCGTTACATTGTGAAACCCGGCGACAATTTATTCCGCATCGCGTTGACTTTTGGAACAACGGTGAACGCGCTTCGCGACGCAAACAATTTGTGGGGCCAAGTGTTGCGCCCGGGAATGGTGTTGACGATTCCGTGTCCGATGCCTCACAACGGAATGGAGCAAACTCCCGCCGCGCCGCAAGACCCGACGCAAGCGGTCAAGACGCCGCCCGTCCTTGTAGAGCAGACGCCAACGACATCGCCGGAACAAGGTCCGACCCCCACAACGCCAACAGACCAACCTCCCGCGCAGCTTCCGCCGGAACCCTCCGCGTCCATCGTACTCGGCGCGCAAGCGATTGACCCGAATGCCGCGACGATTCAAGTGGGACAATCCGTCTTGTGGACAAACAATTCCGAAAACACGTACACGATTGTCAGCGGTTTGCCCGGACAACCCAGCGGCGATTTCAATTCGGGCGAACTGCCGCCGGGCGCAACGTTCCTTCACACCTTCACCGCCGCCGGAAGTTATTCGTACTATATCAATGAAAATCCAACGCTGATTGGCCAAGTGCTGGTCAACCCGTAGAAAACAATGAGCAATGAGGACTGAGTTTGAAACTTTCTCATTGCTCATTGCCCAGTCCTCGCAAGTCATCGCGCACAACGCGTTCGTCAAGCAATTTGCGCGATGACTTAAGACCTCAGCCCTTATGTCTGACACCCGTTCCCGTTCCCGTATTCTCCTCGACGGCGTGAATCGCGCGGCGGCGCGTTCGTACTTTTATGCTGTCGGTTATACATCCGAAGATTTACAAAAACCGCTCATCGGCGTCGCCGTTCCGTACGCCGAGATGGCGTGCAACTATCATTTGCCCGAACTCGCGCAGTACGTCAAAGAAGGAATTCGCGCGGCGGGCGGCACGCCGTTTCAATTCAACACCGTGTCCGCGCACGACGGCATTACGATGGGGACGGAAGGAATGAAAACGTCGCTCATCAGCCGCGACCTCATCACCGATTCGATTGAATTGATGACACGCGCGTATTATTTCGACGCGCTGGTTGTGTTGTGCGGCTGCGACAAAACAATTCCTGCGGCGGGCATGGCGCTGGCGCGTTTGAACATTCCCGGCGTCGTGTTGTACGGCGGAACGATTATGCCCGGACATTGGCGCGGCAAGGATTACGCGGTGGGTTCGATTTTTGAAGCGATTGGTCAAGTCGCGGCAGGAAAAATGTCCGTTGACGAACTGCACGAATTCGAACAAGTCGTTTGTCCCGGACCCGGCGCGTGCGGCGGACAATACACCGCGAACACGATGGCGACGGTGATGGAAATTATCGGACTCTCGCCGTTCGGCGCGAACAGCGTGCCTGCCGTTGACCCGCGCAAAAAAGATGTCGCGCGCAATGTCGGTTCGCTCGTGATGGAAACGCTGAAACGCGAAATTCTTCCGCGCGATATTCTCACGCGCGCCGCGTTCGATAACGCCATCGCGTGTGTGGCAATGACGGGCGGCTCGACGAACGCGGTGCTGCATTTGCTCGCGCTCGCGCGCGAAGCGGAAGTGGAATTGACGATTGACGATTTCGACCCTGTGAGCGCGCGCACGCCGCTCTACGCCGACCTCGTTCCCGGTGGAAAATATACGGCGGTTGAAGTTGACCGCGCGGGCGGCATTCCCGTGATTGCAAAACGTTTGCTCGATGGCGGTTACGTACAAGGCGATGTGCTGACGGTTACGGGCAACACGTACGCGCAAGAAGCAAACAACGCGCGCGAAGTCGTGGGCCAAGTTGTGATTCGTCCGTTGAACGAGCCGTTGAAACCAACGGGCGGCCTCGTGATATTAAAAGGCAATCTCGCGCCCGACGGCTGCGTGACCAAAGTCGCGGGACACGAACGCCCGTATCATCGCGGACCCGCGCGCATTTTCAATCGCGAAGAAGACGCGATGGTCGCGGTGACGGAAGGAAAAATCCAAGCGGGCGATGTGGTGGTGATTCGTTACGAAGGACCGCGCGGCGGACCGGGGATGCGCGAAATGTTGGGCGTCACTGCCGCGATTGTCGGACAAGGTTTAGGCGAAGACGTCGCGCTCATCACCGACGGACGTTTCAGCGGCGCGACGCGCGGCTTGATGCTCGGACACATCGCGCCCGAAGCATTCGTCGGCGGACCGTTAGCGGCGGTGAGGGAAGGGGATATGATTGTGATTGATGTGGACAAGCGGAGAGTGGATGTCGAGTTGAGTGACGGGGAAATAAGGGAAATTTTAGGAAATTGGCAGCCGCCCGCGCCGCGCTATACGCACGGCGTCATGGCACGATACGCGGCACTGGTGAGTCAGGCGAATGAAGGCGCGGTGTTGAGACCGTAAAGAAAAAAAGGAACGGGCGCTGAAAAATTTCAGCGCCCGTTTTGTTTTCAAACAAAAACTGCCGGTGAGACATGAAACCGTTTCGCCAACGCGCGAATTTGGCGTACATTCAATTCACGCGTGCCGTTCAAAATTTCTGACACCACGCCTTGCGAACCGATTTCCGACAAATCGCTCTGGCGCAATTCGTGTTCCTCCATGAAATAACGCAGCATTTCTGCGCCACTCACATCGGGCATCGGATAATGTTTTTCTTCGTAGGCATGAATCAATGTGCCAAGCGTATCGAGCAAGCCATACAAGGGATGCCGTTCATTCGTTCCGATTTCATCCAAGAGACCGTTGAGACGATTTACTGCCGCGTCATATTCGCGTTCGTTGCGAATGGAAAGAATCGGCGCGAAGGTTGCCCATTGGGTTTGTAAATTCTTGGTTGTGACACTCATTTTTTCCAATCTCCTCTATCATACTCGGCATGACTGAGAATATGACGCACATACATTTTGTGACGATTGAAATGAATTGAAGCAATCAAACGGTATTTGTTTCCGCCAATGTTGAATACAACCAGCTCGCCGACCTTGTCCGCAGACGAAAAGGTGGTTCGCAACTCATCGAAACTATCAAAATCGGTATTGGAAACAATTTTGTACCAACGCGCGAGCGCAGTTTTGCTGTCTGGGTGTTTTTGCCAAAACGCGCGGAGTGCCTTGCGCGATATAATATGCACAGACGAAAGTATATCTCAATTTGAGATGTTCGACAAGTGACACCGCGTTGGTGAGTCAGGCGAATGAAGGCGCGGTGTTGAGACCGTAGAGAAAAAGATCTCCCAATTCATTTTGAACTGGGAGATCTTTGTTTTGAATCGCGTCTCATTTGCGCTTGAACAAGCTATGCAAAAGAGTCTTCACATATTCTGTCACTGTAGTTTTTTCTTTTTTCGCCGCGCGCTCCAACCTGTCGTAATCGCGTACTTCATTTCCCTGCCAAGTAATTTCTGCCCGTCGTTCGGGTTGCATGGCTACATGCGCGTAATTTTCGGGACTTGCCCAATAACACGTGGCGCAAATTGAAATCTCTTTGTATTCAATTCCATTTTTGCAATGTTCGCATGTCCATGACTTGCTCCGATTGTGTGGTGCGCAAACGAGCATATAGTCATTCAAATTCTGCGAAATGGACTCGCCTGCAACCAGATACGGAATCCGATGGTCACTTTGAAGTTCATGCAACTCGAAACGCGCACCACAAATCGCGCAGCGTCCGTCCTGCAACTCGTATAGCTGCTTTTTGAGGTTTTTGCTCAGAACAATTCTGCCGCCAAGTTTGCCATCGCGAATTTTATCCAAATCACCAAAGCGATATGCGGCAATTCTGCGCCCATCACTACCTTGAACAAAAAATGTTTCGAGCGGAATGCCTGCTTCACGCACATCGCGCGCGGCGCGCGGCGGATGATTGTAGCCATACTTTTGCAAATCGTTTGTCGTAATGAATCCATGTTCGATGATGTGGTCAATCACAACCCGCGCGCGCTTGTTCTTGACAGAACGCAGACGTTGAACCAACTCATCGGACAAAGGATTCGTTTCCATCAAGTCGTTGCAAAAGAAAATTCGAGTTGGGTTGGCTTGATTGCCAAAGAAGGTATTGCGCCATCGAAATCATTTTTTGTAATCAGCGCAGGCGAAAGATACAGCGATTCAAACGTCACATCTTTTCCCCCCAACAATGTAGATTGCGCCGAACGTCCCACGCGAATTTCAATGTGATGCAATCCTAACTCCTTGGGCATTCCATTGCCATACACCTTATCACCGCGTCGTCCGTCATAACTCACGATAAAAGAAATTTCGCGCGCCACCAACTCCCGCAACGCTTCAACGAATTCGTCAAACTGTACTTGGTGTGTATATCGCGCATCACGTTTCGTCGAAACTCCTTGATATGGTGGGTCCATATACACCAAGTCATCCGCCGTCACACTTTTCAAAACTTGGCGATAATCTTGGCAGTTCAATGCTGTGCGTCCGCCCAATAAACGACCGGTATGCAAAATATCGCGGCGCATGTTTGCAGGGTGCCGCCCCTTGCGACGATTGTCAGGGCTTTGATTAAATTCACCATCCGCGTTGTAGCGCACCGATGCTTTGACACAACGCGCCAAAAGATAAAGCAATTGTTCTGCTTGATGCGTATTGTTAAATTCTCGCCTCACCTCATCATAAAATTTTCTCTCCCGTCCGCGCTGCTGCCGCCACAATTTTTCATACGCATCCGCAAGTTCATTGGGCTTTTCGAGAATCGTGCGCCACAAATTCATCAACGGCTTGTTGGTATCGTTCAAATAAAAACACGTTGCCTTGTTCTGCATTGCCGCTGCGATGGACAACGCACCCGAACCCGCAAAAGGTTCGACCAGACGCGAAACATCAGCGGGAAAGTAGGACAAAATCAAATTCGCCATGACGCGCTTGCTGCCCTGATACGGAATCGGATGCGGCACAATCATTTGCAAAACATTATAATCGAAAAAAAACGCAACGCGCATCATCTTTCACGCGTCGCCTTCATTTCCCCTCCGCCCTCCTCGCCCACCTCACCGCCGTCTCTCGACGTGCGTGCCACGCGCGCCAAATATCGCGCGCATAATTTTCAATCGCGTTCGCTTGTTCTTGCGACGTCTCTGCGCGCAAAACATCCGCAATCGTCAGCGTTCCGTTCGGCGTCGGCGGTTCGAGCCACACAAATTCATTCGCAAATTTCAACACGCGCTGCAATGCCGCATTCACCTGTTCGCCGGAATATTCTTTCTCCAATTGCAAATACAACGCGACCAAATGCGCGTTCACCGATTGAATTGCGCGCCGCTCCGGTTTGCCGTGATGCTGCACCGAATACGCATCAATGACCCGAATCCGCGTGAGCGCTTGGTTCGCTGGAAGCGAACCCACAAACCCTTCGTACTGTCGCGCCAGCAGTTCATTGTACAAAGCCCAGCAACTCGCCGACGCGCCAATGTACGCGTGCATCGGCATCTCTACACGCTCCAATTCAATTCCACACCCGGGGCAAAGCTCTCGCGCCATTCGCTTACTTTTTTCGTTTTTCTAATTCCCGTTCCACCGCGCGCCATTCCACGTTGCGCGATGCGAGCAGAACCAACAAATGATAAATCAAATCCGCGCACTCGGAGGCAAGCCGTTCATCGCTTTCCTTGTACGAAGCGACAATCACTTCCATCGCTTCTTCGCCAACTTTTTTCGCAATTTCCACGTCGCCTGCCGCAAACAATTTCGCCGTGTAGGAATCTATCGGCGGATTTTCTTGGCGCGATTTAATTGTTTGGTAGAGTTCGTCCAGTGAGTTGCTCATTCGTCATTCGTCTTTCGTCATTGGTCGCGTACTCAACGCGCGATAAAAACACGACACCTCGCCCGTGTGACATGTCGGACCCGCCGGTTCGCACAACAACAGCAGCGCGTCGCCGTCGCAATCGTACAACATTTCGCGCACGCGCAAAACATTGCCCGACGTTTCCCCCTTGCGCCAAAGTTTTTCGCGCCGCCGACTCCAAAACGTTGCAAATCCCGTTTCGAGCGTCGCGCGCAGCGCGTCCGCATTCATAAACGCAAACATCAACACCTGTTTCGTGTGTGCGTCCTGCGCAATCGCAGGCAGCAATCCATTCGCATCAAATTTGATTTCTTCATTCATGTGAGAAGTGGATTTTGAAAAATTTGATTTCGGAGAAATCAAATTTTTCAAAACAATTATCTTAGGGTTCATTAAAAATTAAATTCCCGAACATGCTATACTGAGCGAAAACTTTCCGCGAGGTTGAACATGTCCCCAT
>CALMZO010000394.1 GCA_937870825.1 uncultured Chloroflexota bacterium
GCGCTGTCCGAATATAGCGTCAGGTACGGGTTGCGCGAATCCGATACACTACTGCGCCAAGACGGTTCCTTGATTGCGAAAGCCGCGTCGTTAATTCGAGACCGCGCGCTGGCACAAAAGGTGACGCGGAAAAAGGTGCCAAGTGATGTCGAACTCGCTGAAGAGGACATTGAAATCTACAAATTCGTCCTCGGTCACGGCGATTATTGGCTCGCGCCACGCGAGATATTGGCGCGGCTGTGCGAACAATTTTGCGCCAAACGGATTGCCGCGCCACAAATCGCGTTCGAGCCGTTTGAGTGGTACATAAAACGCGCCGCGTATTGGTCCGAAGAAGACTTTGCAACGCTTGAACCGCTCATCGAACAAGCATTGCGTTGGCGCGTGGAAATTCTTGCGGCACATGTGGACCCGAAAAGCGACGTGACATAATTCGCTTAAAAATCAATCTGCGTACTTGTTGAAATTTGACGCGCGGCGTGGTATAGTGCGCGCAATGGCACACGATACCACGGAGGCGCGAATGAAACGGCGAGTTTCGCAAACCGAACCGAACCAACAACTTGATCTCCAAATCAGAGCTGCAGTCCGCGTGGCGCATTTGATGATGAATGAGCAAGAAGCAAGCGACGAGAATTTGCTCATGCTCGTTAAAGCGTCGCGGCAGGTGGAAGACAGTCAAAACATGCATCAAGCGATGGCGCTCGCTGTGTGCGCGGCAAAAAAGAGCAGACAGCCAGTCTGAAATTTAGAGCGTGTAACAAGTGACGAAACAGATTTGAATCAATTCAAAGAGACCTCAAGCCAACAAACTTGAGGTCTCTGTTTTTTGTATTGAGGAATGCGAATTGTACAGAGTACAATTCGCATTTTTTATGGAGGTGAAGCGTGATGAGTTTGGACGATTCGCGCGCCGCGTGGCAGTTCACACCCACCAAGTGGCACACCGTCGCGGACAAGGATAGATTTTCGCGGCACTATATCAAATTCGTGCAAGCACGTTGCCCGTTTGAAATGTTTCACAAATGGTTCTACGAACGAATGACGCATTTGTTCATGCACATCGCTCACTACAATCGATTTGGTTTCTACGAGACATGGTGTGATACCGCCGAAAAACGTTTTGCGTTGGTGCAACATCATGCAACATTTGAGAGCATGGGCGATGCAATGTGGACTTGGAGCGATGTGGAGCAGACTTTGAAAGGATGGATTCTTGAAATCGGCATTCTCCGCAAATACGAGTTCGAAGCATTGTCCGCGCGTCGTCAAACCACAATCGAGATTGCAAAGGCGGCATTGAGCGAATTAGCGGATGATGATTTTGCGCGCCTTGTACAGGAAAGAGGCACATCGGCGAACATGCTCAATAGAGAGAACAGAGTTCGGGCATCTACCCAAACACCCTCTCAAGCCGAACAACAACAATTGTTTTCGATTGGGTGAGAAAGGTAGGAATAACTATGAAACCGAAATTCGATTTAGGAAATGTGGTCATCACGCGGCGCGCCGCGCAAGCGATGGCGAGTTTTGACAACAGCGCGAAAAAATTTGCAGAGCTCCTCGTGCGACACGCGACTGGCGATTGGGGAGAGATTGATGAGAGTGACAAACGCATGAATGACCGTGCGATGACTGATGGCAACATGATTCTTTCACAATATCGTATCAATGACGAAACGGTTTTCTGGATTATTTCTGACCCAGCTGATGACGGTGGGCAACGAGTCACGACTGTGCTTTTACCCGATGAACGGTGATGTCGTTGAAAAGGAGATGAAATGATACAAGATACGACTTTTGCCGTCGCGCCCGAATCGGAAAAAATGTGGCGCGTGCGCCCGCGCGTATCGCCGCGTGTAGCGATGGAAGCCCCGCGCATGTTCAGTTCGTTGTCACGCGTGCTGCATGAACTCTTCCAAAACGCGTATCGCGCCGGAGCGACGCGTGTGGATGTGAAATGGGATTCCGCTTCCGCGATTTTGGAAATTCAAGATGATGGCGCGGGAGTTGATGCTCCACAAATTTTGTTGGATGCGGGTGCGAGCGGTTGGGACCAAGCACAAATCATCGAACCGGCGGGTTTGGGATTCTATGCGCTTTTCAATCCCGCGTATGTGGAATGGATCGAGGTTATATCATGCGGCGCGGGAAATTGGCGGATGCGCTTAACGCCAGACGATATTCGCCGCGCGGTTCAGGATGAGAATTCGTGGATTCACGTTGAACCGATTTCAGAAACGAACGACGCGCATGGTCTTTTGATTCGCTTGTGTGTGACAGAACGAGAGAGGCGACAAGTGAATCGGGAGTTGTTTGTCGAAGCGCGCGCGCAGTATCCGTACGCGGTTCAATATATCGAAGATGGTAAAACGATGGAACTTGAACCGCGCACATTCAGTTCAGACGTGAATGTGATTGAGACATCGGTGGGGCGAATCGAGTGGGAAATCCCGTATGGCACGGGGTATCATCGCGGGCGCGCGTGTTGGGAATATGTGCCGTTCTTTTCAAATCACTTGACCGCTGCTCTGAACGATGCAGCACAGAATCATGTGCAGGTAGCGTTGGCAGAAATTGCTGCGAACAGTCTTGCGATTTGGCATATCGAACCTGCTTGTGGCGTGCGTCCGCAATTGCCCGAACGAAGCGAATTGATTCAAGACGACGGCTTGCGCGCGGTAGCGAATGTGATTATCACAAGCATCGTGGACGATATGCTTGCGCGTGCACGCGAGGATTTTCGTGATGCGCCTGCGCGATTTGAGAGCGCGCAATGCGTTCGAGAACCCTACGGCAAATGGCTCGAGCGCGGCAAGTTCACTCAAATATTGCTCAAGTGCTTGGGCTATGCATTGGTGGAGAAAATCAGCGGTGAGGTGTGGATTGAAACGGTTGATGAGGACAGCTGGCATCCACATTTGGAATCAACCCTCATCTACAGCCGCACCGCGCAAATCGTCGGCGATGAACATTTGGCGGCAACGCTCAACTTTTTGGGACATGAAGTTGCGTTCGAACATGACGCGCCGATTCCTGAAATTCGCGTGAGTGGTTTCCGCGCGAATTTTGACACCTGTCCGCATGTCGCGTTCGCAGAGCGAATCGAGATTGAGGGCATTGGCGATGTGCCATTCTTGATTCAGGAGCGTAATGACAAGAATGGCTCGTGGACAACCATCACGTTTGTCGGAAACGCCGAAGAGTGCATTCATTGGTTTTACCACACCGCGTGGTCCATCGGCTATTTCTTTGTCACAAACGACAATTATGAATGGGCCAGCCGCGATGGTGACGATGTGACGTTTGAACGCGAACAAGCACTCGAGGAGGTTACGAGTGCGATTGCGCGCGTTTGGTCTCTTGAACTTGCGCAAGCAATGCAGGAATTCTACGACTTGCAGCGAGCAATCACGCGTTTGCAAGACGCGGAAAACAATCTTGAATCCACCGCGCGCTGGCTGCAAAAACATCGCGGTTCAACATTCAAACCATTTCTCCAATCAGTCAAAGGGTTGCGTGCTCGTACTCAATACACGCGTGCGCGGATGCGAGAAACCCTCGCGCAGATTACGCCAAGCGCAATGCGCGATGAATCGGCAAAGTAAAGAGGGAATGTATCGAGAGGTGTTTGCTGAAATGAATCAAGCAAGCACCTCTCGTCTTTTGAGCGGCGTAAGGCAAGCTCGAATCAGGAGGACGGTATGCGAACAATGAGTAGGGAAACATATTTCAATGTGATGAACGCGCTGCGTGCTACGTGTGATGCGCGAGCGGAGCGAGAAATTCCTGGTGCGCAATTTGTCAAAGAATCGGAATTGTTTGAATGTGCATCGGTCAGCGGAGGCAAAGTATATCTACTGCGCGCTTACGAAAAGCGTGATGAGCATAAAGACAATCAGATTTTGATTGCTGCGTATGGTGCGACGCGTAATGCAGCGCAACAAAAGGGAATCAATACACATCCTTATCATTCGAATGACATTGTGCACGAAATGGCATCACTCCAATCACAAAAGCAGGGCGAGGGGTACGAGATTGTGCGAATTGTTGAACCACAATCCGACAAAACCTACGCCTTCCAAGAAATTTCTGAACGCGATTTTTCCGCCACTACACCGGCGGGACAAAAGGGGGGAATCCAATCAGTGGAGGAGAATCAAGAAACGATGGAACCACTGACAGGGTTCATCACAGGCGGCGGATGGGAACACGATGCGTTTCAGAATCCCTGTGTGCGTGTCCACATCACCCTCAACGCGCATTACTTGGCAATCGTTGACGACACCGAACGTGGTTGGACGCTGTATGATTTCGATGGCACACCCAACCCTGACGAAGAATTCAAAAAGTTTTTCGGTGTCGCGTTCGGCGAGGATGCGGAATTCGATTACGCGGTGCTGCGCGATTTTGTGAGAACGCTGGAGCGCGTGGGGAGTGAACGCATTGCGGAAGTGCATGGGGGAAAGCCGATTTCACTTTTGATTTATAACGCAATGCACTAAGCCAGAAGTGTGCGTGATGGAAAACAAACTGGCGGTGGCAACACAATAAAGTGTCGCCACCGCCAGTTTATAGGGATGAACTCGAGATGGAAGGTCTCATTGGTATTCCGATGAAGAACTCTGTGCAAAATTTTTTTGTGTACGGCAACAAATCATCATTTTCTCTTACATTGGGAAAATGCGGCCTTATGGCTGCGCCCAATCAAACACTCCATGTCCTCCATTCCGACTAAATTGTGAGACAACCTTGTTCGCCAAATCAA
>CALMZO010000395.1 GCA_937870825.1 uncultured Chloroflexota bacterium
GACACTTGGGGACGCACGTGGAGTACGAGCAACTTTACCAACGCGAATTTCCGCGTGCGCGTCATCAACGTCGCCAGTAACACTTCGCGCGATTTCTCGCTCGACTGGGTTGCCGTGCGCGTGACGTATCACTAACCCTCTACGTAGAGGCGTGTTGGAGCGTGCGCCTCTACGCGCCGTTATAAATCCGAACAAAAGTGAAACCCGAATTTTTCGCCAAACTACGGTTTGGCGAAATTTGGGTTTCATTTTTTCTTCATAACCGCGCTCATTTGCGGAACAATCGTTCTATGCATAGAATACGCCGCGATGCAATTGCCCCGGGACGCCAAACTCATTCACCTGGTTGATTATCACTGACACTCATCCCACATTGCACATCCCTCATCCCTAAAAAATGATTCGCCTCAAACGTCTCTACGCGCACGAATTCAAACAACTTCGCAGCGTCGAAATTCATTTTCCTGAAGCGGGACGCATTCTCGTTCAAGGCAAAAACGAAGCGGGCAAGTCCACGTTGTTTGAAGCCATCTTTTTCGCGCTGTTCGGACAGGCGTTGCTTACCGAAAGCGGCGCGCGCAGTCTGGACGACCTCATCGGGTACGACCAGGAAAAAGCGCGCGTCGAACTCGATGTACAAGTGCGCGATAGAATTTTCAAAATCACGCGCACGCTCGTGCGCGCCAAGACCAACAAATGGGAATTGCAAATCATTCGTCCCGACGGCACGTTTGAAGATGTGCGCGGCAACAAACCGGTCAATGACCGTCTCGTGCAGGAATTGGGCTTCGACGCCGAAGCATTGCTCAACACCTGTTTCGTCGAACAAAAGAAACTCGAAAAACTGGAAGGCATGAGCAAAGCGAAACGCGAAGAATCGCTCTCGAAAATTTTGAATCTCGAACGCTTGCTCGAAATGGAAGACAAATTGAAACTGCGCGGCGAAGACGAAAAAATGTTGACGCGTCTCACGCATCGCGTCGAACTCGCACACGCGCAGACGGAATTGCCGAATGTTCAAGACGAACTCGAACGCGCCGAAGGTCAATTGCGTTTGCTCGATTTGCGCGCGCATGTGGAACACGCGATAGAGGAAATTCACGCGCGAGAAAAATTAGAAAAGGGAATAAAGGAAATTGGGGGAACCCGCGCGGCGTTGCATGAAACGGTTGCGCGGGTTGACGCGCTGGAACGCGCGAGGCAGCTGCTCGATGCCACGCTCGCGCGATTCGACGGATTGAATCAAGAACGCGAACGCCTTGCCGAATTGCAAACCGAATACGAAACGATTCAACGCGCGGTCAATGAACAATTGCCCGCGCTCGAAACGCGCCAGCGCGACATTCGCCGTCTCGGCGTTCAGGCAGCACGCCTCACACGCGTCGAGGCAGCACGCGGCAATTGCTTGAGCGAATTGCAGCGCGCGCAAAATTTGAAACAAGAATTGGATGGACATCTCGAACGCGGCAGCAATCTGAATGAACAAATCGCGCAGCACGAAACGCGCGTCCATGAACTCGACGAAAAATTGCGCGCGTACGATGTCGGCGACGCGTTGGGCGAATGGGCGAACGCGCGGCAAGAGACAAACGCGCAAGACGATGGTAGTGAAACGTTAAACGTCAAACGGCAAGCGCGCGACGCGCTGAACAAGCAACAGCGGCAGTACTTGACGTATCTCGCCATCATCGGCGGCATCGTCATCGCGGTCAGCGCGATTGTGATGCCCGCGCTTTTGCTGACCACGCGCAACTTGTTTCTTGGCGTCATCGTCGCGCTCGTCATCGCTACATTTGCAACGGTTGGAGTTATTCTGCTCGTTGGACGTTTGCTCAACACGAACCGACAATCCTCACAACTCACCGAAGAAATCGGCAAACTCGAAGGTGAGAGGAATGTGCGCCGCATGTTGACCGACACCGCGCAAACGCGCGTGGACGCGGCAGTCGAAAAATTGAAAACACTTGCGACGCCGATTCCCGCGTCCGTCAGCGCCGCGCAAGCAAGACGCATCGAAATCGCCGCGACGCTCGAAAACAAAACGCGCGCAGAGTTGGCCGCCGAACGCGACGAGACGCGCGAAAAATTAAATTACGCGCGCGCCCAGCGCGGCGAAGTGGTGAAACGCATCAACGAATTGTCGCCCGCGCCCAACGGCGCAAATGTGCCGCAACTCGAACGCAGCATTTCGAAAGCGGAAAAAATTCTCAATCAATGGCGGCCCAAACTCGCGCGCCGCGCCGCACAGTACGATTTGCGTCCCGAAACCGAAGAACTGCGCGACGCGTATCGCGCCACACAGAGCGACATCAAAACTTGGCAGCAGCGCATTCAACAGGCGGAAAAAATTTCGAGCGACGCCGCGCGCATCACACAGCGCATCGAAAAAACAAGCGACGAGATTCGCGAACAATACACACAAGTCACATCCTTGTTGGAGCACGCGCCCGCGTGGTCTCCCGCGCTGGAACGCAAAACCTTGCTTGCCATTCAGCAAGACCTCGCGCGCGCGTTCGACGCGGCAGGCGGCGACCGAGTGCGCGCGCAAATGTCGCAACTCGAAAAACAATTCGGCGCGCTGGAACGCGAACACACGATTCGTACGAAAAACGCGCGTGATGCCGTGAACGCGATTCGTGCCATCGAACACGAATTGAAAATCGAAAACGCATTGCCCCAAGAACCCGCGCTGGAGGAATTGCAAGAGTTAGCCGCGCGTTTCGCGCAAACAAATTTGGACGAACGTCCCGCGTTGGAAACGCGCGTGCGAAGATTGAATCAACGCTACGGCGAATTGCGCGGCGTCCAAGAACGCTTTGAACGCGAACTCGGACTCGTCGGCGAAACGGTGGACGTACAAGAAGCGGAACGCGAATTGCGCGAGCAACAGCGCGAACAAGCGCAGCGCAAGTACAGCGCGGACATTGTCGCCCGCGCACGGCGTCGCATCGTGCAAAAGATTTTGCCCGCGACGATGGAGTACATGCGCCGCATCTTGCCGCAGCTCACGCGTGACCGTTATCACGACGCCGAACTCGACCCCGAAACGTACAAGATTCAAGTGTGGGACGAACGGGCGGGACAAAGCGGCGCGTGGAAAGAAAAAAATATCTTTAGCGGCGGCACCAAAGACCAATTCTCGCTCGCGCTGCGTCTCGCCTTCGCGCTTGCGACGCTGCCGCAAGAACGCAACACCTCGCCCGGTTTTATTTTTCTCGACGAGCCGCTCGGTTCGTTCGACGACGAGCGCGCGAACGCACTGCTCCATCTTTTGACCGAAGGCGAAATCGGACGCGCGTTCGACCAAATTTTTCTCATCAGTCATGTCGCCGTCCAAGAAAATAAATTTACGCATCGCATTCGTTTGGAGAATGGAACGGTCGTCCGCAGCAATTTGCAAGACGCACAAGAAACCAACGTTTGAAAAAAAATGCTGCACAGCCAATTGCGTTTCACAAAGCGAAACGAGCAATGCGTTGTATAATCCACTCGCGTTTTCGTGCATCGTCCTCCGCGCGATGCCATTTCCAATTTGCAATCCTTCACATGCACGTTTTCCATTTTCGATTCCGCACGCTCCCCTCACTTTTTCTCGCACTGTGCAGCATTCTCGTTTTTGCATTCGGCTGCGGCGGAGCAGCGCCTTCGCCAACGCCGCCGCCATTGCCTCAACCCGAAACAAGCGAACAAAATTCGACGCTCACGTTGTGGCACACGCTCAATGAACAACATCGCGACGCGCTCGCGGAATTGACGCGCGAATTTCACAACGCGTATCCCGACCTCAGCGTCAACCCCGTGTATGTCGGCACACGCGACGATTTGACAAAGCAATTTGCCGCGGCTGTCGCACTCGGCACAACGCCTGACCTCGTTCTCGCCGACCGCCGACAAATTGCGGAATTTGCCGCGCAAGGGGGTCTGCAATCGCTCGATAAATTTTTGGATGACACCGAACTCGGTTATTCGAAACAAGAACGCGCGGATTTTTGGCGCGGTGCGTTTCAGCTGGGGAGATTTCCCACTCTCGGCAGTCGCACCTTTGGCATTCCGTTTCGCCAGGAACCGTTCGTGTTGTTTTACAACGCCAGCGCGCTAAAGGATTTGAATGTGAATCGCGCGCCGCAAACATGGGAGCAATTTGGCGAATACGCGTCCCTCGCGCCCGCGCCGCAGTACGGCTGGGCGATGCGCGCAGACGCCGCAACGTTCGAGGCGATGCTCGCGAGTCGCGGCAGCGCGCTGTTGACCGATTCGGAAACCCGCGCCTTGTTCAATGAACGCGCGGGTTTGAATTCCTTGAAACTCGTCGCGGATTTGAGCGAGGGGAACGCGGCGGTACTTGCCGCGAGCGATGAAAAAGCGCGGCGCGAATTTGGCGCGGGCAACGCCGCGTACTATCTCGGCTGGATGTCCGAATACGACGCCCTGCGGCAAGCGCAGCGCGATGCAAAAAAGAATTTCGAAATCGGCGTGGGCATCCTGCCGCAACTGGAACCGACGACGCCGTGGCTGCTCACGCGCGGCGATTTTTTTGGCATGACGAAAATCAAACCCGAACGCGCGCGCAAGGCGTGGTTCTTTGTGCGTTGGATTACCGCGCCGACACAAAGCGCCCGTTGGGTGCGCGCCACGAATGCGCTGCCGTTGACCCGTTCCACCCTCAACTTTCTCGCGCCGGATTCATCGCGCAATATTTTCATTGAACAAGTTTTTCGACCGTTCAAAACTGTCCCGCCGCGCCTCGTGCCACAGCCCGCGTCCTCGCACATTGACACGGTAGAGCAGGTTGTCAGCGACCTGTGGCTGCAAGCCGTCCAGCCCAAACCCGATTTGCGCGCCATTCTCGACGCGATGGTGAGACGCATCAATCAAATTCTCGCGGTGGAATCGTGAACACCCGCGCATTGCTCTATCACAATCCGACGACGCCCGAAGGCGCAGTTGCTCTGCGCGCCGCCCTGGCGGCAGGACGCGTTTTGCAAAAGAAATTTTATGAAACGCGCGAGATTCGCGATAAAGGTTTTCGGGATATTGTGACCGATGCGGATTTTGCGGCAGACCGCGCGGCGCGCGCAATTCTGACCAAAGCGTTTCCCGAATACGCGGTCTTGTCCGAAGAAGATACCGCGCCGCCCCGGCGCGCGGAATATGTTTGGATTCTCGACCCGCTTGACGGCACGACCAATTACGCGCGGCGCATTCCGATTTTTTGCGTTTCGCTCGCGCTCACGCGACACGGGCAGCCGCTCGTCGGCGTGGTGTATGACCCACTGCGGCGCGAATGTTTTTTTGCCGAACGCGGACGGGGTGCCTTCTTGAACGGCACGCGCATTCGCGCAAGTAACATCACAATCATGGAACGCGCCGTCGTTGGCTATGAACTCGCGCGCGCGCCCGCACTGCGCGCGTTGGGTATGAAACTTTTCGCGCATTTTGCACAACAAAGTACCACCGCGCGTTTGGGCGGCAGTGCGGCGCTGTCGCTCTGTTATGTCGCGGCGGGACGCCTGGATACCTACATGCAGCTCAATCTTTCCGCGTGGGATGTGGCGGCAGGCATTTTGCTGATTCGCGAGGCGGGCGGACGTGTGACGCATGGGGGCGGAAAACCCGCGACGCTGAAAGGCGGTGTGTACTTGGCAGGCGCGCCGCGCGTGTTTCCTGAATTCTTGAGACAAGTGAATCACGTAATCAGTCATCAGTAATCCGTCATCAGTGTTTTTGCACTGATGACCGAACACTGACTTCTGAATACTGTTCTGCACGTTGACCAGTACCGAAACTCGATTTTTACAACGACTGATTGTTTTTCTTGTCATCGCCGCGATGTGTCCTCTCGCCGCGTTTGCATATCGCGCCGCGCTCATGCTCGCGCCCGAGGCCGTCCCGGGACCCGCACCAATTTTTACCATTGTGCCTGTGGTGGGTGATTTGGGATTGGCGACGCCCGCGCCCACTTCGGTTGTCGTCGTCGTGCCGCATGGGTGGAGCGAATACGCGGCGCCTGAAAATGGATTTGCGATTTCGGTTCCCACAACGTGGCAGCGGCTGCCGCTTCGCGCACAAGAATTGCAGACCGCGTTGGGGACCATTCGTCAGGCGAATCCCGAACTCGCGGAGGCGTTGGGCGAAAACGCGGAAACATTGATTCACAATGGCGTAAAATTTTGGGCGTTCGATTTGAATCCCGAAACCCAGCAAGCGGGATTCGCGACGAACGTAACGGTGACGCGCCAAACGTTTTCCAATCCCGTTTCATTCGACACATTCGTAGCCGTCAATTTAAATCAATTGAACGCGCTCACCACGCGCAACAGTGATATTGTCAATGAGCGTACGTCCATCGCCGGACAAGCGACGGAGCGCGTGCGCTATTTGGTCACATTGAATCGCGACAGTGCCGAACCACTCACCGTGTCCATCACGCAGTACCTCGTCGTGAACGGACGGAGTGCGTATGTGTTGACGTACGCGACACGTACGGACATGCAGGACAAGTATCGCGCGGTGTTTGAGCAGAGCGCAGCGAGTTTGAGGTTTATTGGGCAGTGAGCATCCACCCGAGACCGGGGGAACATCGTTTCCCTTATTTCCCTTGTACCCGCGCCAAAGCAAACAAAGGAAATAAGGGAAATCCTTTTCGATGAGCAAAGTCATTTCCATGTACGACGCCATCCGCGAGTTGGTACACGATGGCGACACGGTGGCAATTGAAGGGTTCACACATCTGATTTGTTTCGCGGCGGCGCACGAAATGATTCGTCAGCGCAAAACGGAATTGACGTTGTGCCGCCTCACGCCCGATATGGTGTATGACCAAATGATTGCGGCGGGTGTTTGCAAAAAATTGGTGTTCAGTTACGCGGGGAATCCGGGCGTCGGCAGTTTGCAGGCATTTCGCCGCGCGGTGGAAAAAGGTGAGCCGCGCGCGATTGAACTCGACGAGTTTTCGCATTTCGGACTGGTCGCGCGGTATCTCGCCGGCGCGGCGCGCTTGCCTTTTTATCCGCTCAACAGTTACGCCGGAAGCGATTTGCCCAAGGTGAATCCGCAAATCCGCGAGATGCCATCGCCGTTCGGCGAGGAAAAAATTTATGTCGTGCCGCCGTTGAATCCCGATGTGGCGATCTTGCACGCACAACGCGCGGACGAGAACGGCAACACGCAAATTTGGGGACTCACGGGTGTACAAAAAGAAGCGGCGTTCGCATCCCAACGCGTCATCGTCGTCGTCGAAGAATTGGTGAGCGCAGACGTGATTCGCGCGGACCCGAATCGGACGATGATTCCCGGTCTGATTGTGGATGCCGTCGTGGTCGAACCGTACGGCGCGCATCCGAGTTATGTGCAGGGCAAGTACGACCGCGACAATGCGTTCTATGTGGAATGGGACACGATTTCGCGCGAAGTATCCAGTTTGAACGCGTGGCTTGACGAGTGGGTGTACGGATTGAGTTCACGCGCGGAATATGTAGAGAAAATGCGCGAGCGTTTGGAAAAGTTGAAACCGGGGGATGCGTACGCAGAGCCGATAAATTATGGCGAGTACAGATGAATGAACAATGGACAACTTGTTCATTGTCCATTGTTCATTGTTCATTATGACTTTTTCTCAAAACGAACTCATGATTGCTGCCGCCGCGCGCGAATTGCAGGGCGCGCGTGTCGCATTCGTCGGCGTCGGACTTCCGAATATTGTTTGCAATCTCGCGCAGCGTTCCCATTCGCCGCAATTGGAATTGGTGTACGAAGCGGGGGTGTTTGGCGCGCGGCCCGCGCGTTTGCCGCTTTCGATTGGCGACCCAACCATTGTGACGGGCGCGGTCAGCGCGATGGGTATGGCGGACTTGTTTCAATTGTATTTGCAGCGCGGGTTGATTGACGTGGGCTTTTTGGGCGCGGCGCAAATTGACCGGTTCGGCAACATCAATACGACAGTCATCGGCGATTACTTGAGACCAAAAGTGAGATTGCCGGGTTCGGGCGGTGCGGCGGAAATTGCCGTGTTGTGCGAAAAAATTTTGGTGATTACACGTTTGAACAAACGCGCGTTTGTGCCGCGCGTCGATTTCATCACGTCGCCCGGGCATTTGGATGGCGGCGACGCGCGCAAAAAATTGAATGTGCGCGGACGCGGACCCGAAACGGTGATTACCGATTTGTGTATCCTCCGCTTTGCAGCGGATACGCGCGAAATGATTGTGACATCACTGCATCCGAACGTGACGCGCGAAAAGGTGCAAGACAACGTCGGTTGGGAAGTGCGCTTTGCGGAACATTTGGAAACGACGCGTGAACCGACCGCACACGAATTGCAATTGATTCGAGAAGAATTGGACCCGCAGGGGTTGTATTCGCGTTAGGCGCATCCGGTCCAACAGGCGGCGAACCGCCATTTGCCGCCCTTGTGCTCCAGCCGCTCCGAAATCCTTTGAATGAAATAACTTGTTTGAAAGAATGACAAGGGGGGGATAAACTTACTAATCGAATATGCAAGCTCATGTCGTATAATGTCCGACGGGGGATATACGACAGTGTTGGGGCAAGCCCCGGTAAAGTGTGGGACGAGCCCAAATGGAATTCTTGTCCCAAGAGAGGCATGATGTTACGCAAGCTCCTCAAGCGATATGGGGTACTGAGAGTGACCGTTGTGATCACCATTGCCTCTACATTGATTTCGATCCTCATCACGGCAGCCCTGACGATGTTTTTGTCAGGAGGTATTGGAACATCCAGTCTTGTTATTGCCACCGTTGTACCTACCGTCATCTCTCCACTCTTTGCATACGTAACCTTGCGCCTGACCCATCAACTCGATCTCGCCGAAGAGAGACTGCGCCAGATTTCAATCACCGACGAGTTGACCCAAGCCTATAACCGGAGATATTTTGTCGAGATCGCGGCCATGGTGCTGGCAGGTGCAAAGCGCTATGGCGATTCTTTTGCAATTATCATTTTTGACATTGACAATTTCAAGCGCATCAATGACACATACGGACACGCCGCGGGAGACAGCGTTCTGCGTGTGCTGAGCGAAACCTGCAAGACTCACATCCGGGATTCAGACATTTTCGCCCGCTACGGCGGCGAAGAATTCGTGATTCTGGTCCCTCGCTGTAGTCCGACTGACATTATGAAGTTTGCCGAGAGGATTCGTATCAAGTTGTCCGAAACACGCGTCCACTATGACCAGGTGGACATTCAATTTACCGTTAGTATGGGTGCAGGAAGTTTCGACGGCGAGACTCCTAACCTGGAATCCATTTTGACTCTCGCGGATGCGGCGCTTTATGAAGCAAAAAAACGGGGAAAAAACTGTACTGTCCTCATGTAAATAGGAGAAGCGCTCTTTTGATGGAAACACTGCCTCAAAATGCTGTTTTATTACTCATTGATGTTCAAAAAGGCTTTGATGAGCCTGTCTGGGGTAATAGAAACAACCTTTCCGCCGAACAAAATATTGCTCGATTGCTGGAAGCCTGGCGCACCAGCCATCGTCCTGTGTTCCACGTCCAGCATTTATCCTTATCACCAAATTCCCCCCTGGCCCCCAATCGCTCCGGATGTGCAATCAAAGAAGCGGTAACGCCGCAGGAGGGTGAACGGCTATTTCAGAAACACGTAAACAGCGCATTTATCGGTACTGATTTAGAACAACAATTACGGGAACATGGCTATCAAACTTTGGTCATTGTCGGTCTAACTACGCCGCACTGCGTTTCCACAACAACTCGCATGGCTGGCAATCTCGGGTTTGAGACCTGGCTCGTCGCAGACGCGACCGCTGCATTTGATATGGTTGGGCATGATGGACGAAAATATCCGGCAGAAGAGGTCCATGCCGTATCCCTCGCGACGCTAAACGGTGAATTTGCTACAGTGGTGGATACGGAAGCGATACTCGATGCTTTGTAAGTTTTCCTATTATGGCGGTTCTATTTTCCGGACCTCCCTCAGTCATTGTTTTCAAAACGCAACATCCTTCAATAAAGTGCGCAGCAAGTCATCGGCATTTCGCAAGTCAAAAGCATTTTCTCACCGGGGGTTTTCCTGCTCTCAAACAGAATCTCCACCCGCGCCACCGCAACTGACGCAAACCGTTAGAACCTCACTACATGCTATAATCGCGCCATCTGTGTTACTCAGATGAGGCGACCATGCTTTGCACACGCGAACAACTTGAACAAGAAGAAATCCAACGACTCGCGCCGTACGGGATGAAAAGCCGCGAGACGCGCGGGCGCGTGCATCCCGACCCCGAACATGAATATCGCACCGCGTTTCAGCGCGACCGCGACAGAATTTTACACACCACCGCGTTCCGGCGACTCGAATACAAAACGCAGGTATTTGTCATCACCGAAGGCGACTATTATCGCACGCGGCTGACGCACACGGTCGAAGTCGCGCAAATCGGACGCACGCTTGCGCGCACGCTCGGCGCGAACGAAGATTTAACCGAAGCGATTTGTCTCGTGCATGACATCGGGCATACGCCGTTCGGACACGCGGGCGAATACACCATGCGAAAATTGATGCGCGAGTTTGGCGGCTTTAATCATCAACAGCAATCACTGCGCGTGGTGGACGAATTGGAGGAACGCTTTCCGGAATATCGCGGGCTGAATCTCACATACGAAGTGCGCGAGGGGATTGCAAAACACGAAACGGCGTACGACGAAGTGGGTTTTGGCGATTTTGATTTTGGCGAAATGCCAACGCTGGAATCACAACTCGCGAGCGCGGCGGATGAAATTGCATACAACACGGCAGACCTGGACGATGGTCTGCGCGCGGGCTTGCTTGACCCGTATGAACTGAACGAATTGGATTTTTGGCGCGAATGGAGCGCGAATCACCTTGAAAAAAACACGCGCGTTGACGACATGATTCGTCACAAATTTATTCGCTGGCTCGTGAATGAATTTGTCACCGATTTTGTCAATACGACGAACGCGCGTTTGAATGAACACAAAATTGATTCGGTGGAACGCGTGCGCGCGTTCGGCGCGCCATTGGCGGAATTTTCCGAACCGTTCGCAGAACGGATGAAACCCTTGCAGGAATTTTTGCTGACGCGTTTTTATCGGCAATATCGCGTCATGCGCATGGCGAGCAAAGCGGAACAGGTGATTGAAAAGTTGTTTAACGCGTATCTTGCCGACACGCGTTTGCTGCCGCCGCGAACACAAGCGCGGCTCGCCGACGAAGTTCCCGCACGCGTGGTCTGCGATTATATCGCGGGGATGACGGACCGCTACGCGTTGGATGAATATGCAAGATTGTTCGACCCGACAACAAAAGTTTGAAATAAAAAACGACGCCCGTCCTTTTCAGGACGGGCGTCGTTTTTATTTCTGTGAAGGAACCATTTCCACAATCAATTTTTGGAAATGACTGTTGGGCGGCAGTCCCGGCGTACTCGCGTACACCAAATCTACAATTTCCGCGTCCACCAACAATGTCGCCGTTTCCAATTTGATGTGTCTGCCCTTTTCCGCGAGCACGAGTTCGCCTTTGGTGGCGAGACGCTGGCGCGTACCCTGGTCGTTGAATGCGGCTTCGCTCATCAAAATTTGCGTGACGGTACGCACATCGGTTTTGTCAAAGAGCCACACGTCGAACGCGGTCACTTTGTCGGGTTTGCCCTCGCCGATGGTTTCCGAACTGCCCATTCCCGTCTCGCCGAGAAATTCTCCGCGCGCCGTTTCGAGTGTGAACGAGGTATCGTAATTGTCCTCGCCAAATTTGTACGTTGCCGCAAAGGTGCCGAGAGATTTTGCAAGCGGTGTTGTAGTGCGTGTCGCCGGCTGGGCTTGTGTTGGTATCGGCGGCGCGGTCACAGGTTCTTCGTACAATCCAACGCGCGACGTAGCCGCAGGCGGCGCGACGGGTTCAGGACGCGCGTAATTGAGTGTGCCGCCGCCCGCGCCGGCAGGTGCAGGAGTAGGACGCGCCCCACCGCGCATACGCATGTACACAAAAAGCCCTGCGGCGACGAGAAGAATAAGCCCCGCGAGCATCAAAAGCAATTGTCCCACATTGCCAAAGATGCCGCCGCTGCCCGAGATGCCATTCGTCGCCCCCGGAGTTGAAGGCGGCTGGGCTCCTCCGTTGCTCGTGATATTCAAGCCGAGGGCTTGGGCGAATGCCGCGACACGTGCGGCCCCTTCAGGGTCATTTTTGGTATTGCGTTCGGTGAAAGCAAACTTGAGGAATTGTTCCTGTTCCGCAGGTGTGAACCAATTGAGATGTATTCGCGCGGTTTCCAGGTCGCGCGTGACGGCGAACGCGTCGGCAACATCTATGGTCCACTGTTGTTTGTATTCTTGACGTAGGTCTACCGGGTCAACGTTGGTATATTTGACCAAGGGACTTGGGATGACAGCAGTCAGCAAGAGCCAGCCGACAAGCAAGCCAACAACAAGCCCACCAATGCCGAGCAAAAGCGGATTGGAAAGCAGACTGGAGCGATCGTTCATTGCGCCTCCGAAAGGGCGTCTGGATCAGAATTTGGCAAGCCGCAGCGCGCGCAATATCGGGTGGGAGCCGATGTGTGGTTAGCAGCGCAGCGCGTTTGCCCATCGCTCAAAAGAATTGAGCAACTGACAATGAACCGGCGGAGAGTTCTTGTGAACGAGAAAACCTCGTTCCAAAGGATTCTAACACAAGACGCGCGGGAATTCAAATGATTTATCGTGCATTTCCGCGCCGTGTACAAAATTTCTCCGCCTCATAAAGCACGCGGCAGAGAAAATTTGCAAATTGCGTTATGCGATGGGAATGAGCGGGGCTTTGGTGGATTGCGTCAAAATCTCCAGTCCATTCTCTCGAAACACGACCAAATCTTCAATTCGCACCCCCCCCCAATCGGGAATGTAAATCCCCGGTTCGACGGTGAGCAGCATGTTTGGTTCGAACTGGTCTTTTTTGAACGTCTTGCCGGCGCGGGGAAATTCGTGTACGACGCGTCCGACGCCGTGACCGGTGCCGTGTCCAAATTCTTTTTCGTATCCGGCTTTGTCAATGATGCGGCGCGCGAGGCGGTCAATCTGCTTGCCGTTCATACCCACACGCGCTTTTTTCTCGACGGCGAGCTGTGCCTTTAAAACAATGCGATAAATCTCGTTAAATTTTTCTGTGGCGTGTCCGAGGGTAATCGTGCGCGTCATGTCGGAATTGTAACCGTCCAATTGCGCGCCCATATCAATCGTAATCGGTTCGCCTTCGCGCACTTGGCGCGACGTGGGTTCTGCGTGCGGGAGCGCGGCGTTCGGTCCGCTGGCGACGATAGGGTCGAATGCCATCCGCTCCGCGCCGTGTTCGCGCATGTACGCTTCAATCATCCACGCAATTTGCTTTTCGGTCATGCCCGCGCGAATCGTTTGCCGCAAGTAGGAAAACGTATCGTCGGTCAATTTCACCGCCGCGCGAATTTTTTCGATTTCGTCTTCGTCTTTCCACGCGCGCAATGTTTTGATGACGTCGGCAGTCGGTTTCAATTTCGCGTCAACTTTGCGTAATGCCTTTTGCCATTCCCGGAGCCGGTACACGGTAACGTGCTGCGATTCAAAACCGATATCGCGCAATGTATTTTCTTGCGCGAAATTTGCCAACGCTTGCGGCAGTTCGAGTTTGCCGCGTTCGGTCATTGTGACCGGCATTCCCGATTCCGCTTCTGCGATTTGCTTGTACCGAAAATCGGTAATGACGCACGCGGCATTTTTCGCAACCACCATGACGGAATCAAAATCGGCATGACCGCTGAATCCGGTGAGATAACGTTGGTCGGCATTGTGCGAAACGATGAGCGCGTCGAGTTGCAGTTCATCCAGTTGTGCGCGCAATTTTTCGAGACGGGAATTCATTTTGACTCCGAGCTGAAAGGTTGGGGGATTGGGTGATTCGGTGATTGGCAATACGCCATTTGCTATCTGCTTTCTGCTGTCTGTGTTCTGTCGTCTGCATTCTGTGTTCTGCTATAATCGCCATTCACGCATCGTATCACATTTTTTGTTCCCTGCACCAGCAAGCCGCCGCAGTTGGGACAAGGTTCCGCAAGCGGTTTGTCCCACGATGCAAAATCGCAATTCGGATAACGCGCGCAGCCATAAAACGCGCGTCCCTTTTTCGATTTCTTTTCGCGCAGTTCACCCTCTTTGCATTTCGGACAACGCACGCCCGTCGTGATTTTTTTCATACCCTTGCACGCGGGAAAGCGCGAACACGACAAAAATTTTCCGTACTTGCCTTTTTTAATCACCATCGGCGCGCCGCATACATCACAAGGCACGTCCGTTTTTTCATCCGCCACAATCGTCATCGGCATTTCTTGCGCGGCGCGGTCTAACGTTTCCTTGAACGGGTCATAAAACTCGCGCATGAGCTTGACCCAATTTTCTTGACCCTCTTCCACCGCGTCCAACTTTTTTTCCATCTGCGCGGTGAATCCCAAATCAACAATGTCTGCAAAATGCGCGACGAGCAAATCATTGACGACGAATCCGAGTTCCGTCGGCTTCAAACGCCGCCCTTCGATTTGTTCAATGTAATCGCGTTCTTGAATGTTCGCCATAATCGGCGCGTACGTGGACGGTCTGCCGATGCCGTGCTGTTCCAATGCCTTGATGAGCGTCGCTTCCGTATAACGCGGCGGCGGCTCGGTGAAATGTTGTTCGGGATAGATGCCAAGCAAATCGAGCGGCTCTTTTTTTTCCAACGGAGGCAAGCGTTTGTCCCGCGATGTATTCCCATCGCCATCGTTCTCTTCATCTTCGTCCCCAACATTCCTGCCATACACCGCGAGATAGCCCGCGAATTTCAAGATGGAACCGTTCGCGCGAAAGAGATATGCGACCGATGACAAAGGACGCGCGACGGAAGCATCGTCCACATTTGTCGTCCGTCGTTCGTCGTCCGTCGCCAAAATATCCACCGCCGTCGTATCAAAAATCGCGCTTGCCATTTGCGACGCGACGAAACGTTTCCAGATCAAATCGTACAGTTTGAATTGGTCATTGTCGAGATATTGACGAATCGCGTTCGGTTCGCGAAACGTTTTTGTCGGACGAATCGCTTCGTGCGCCTCTTGCGCGCCCGCGACTTTTTTGGAATACACGCGCGGTTTCGGCGGCAAATAATTTTTTCCAAATTTTTGTTCAATGTACTCGAGCGCTTCGTTTTGCGCGGCTTCGGCAACGTTTGTCGAATCCGTTCGCATGTACGTTATCAAACCCACAGTACCTTCGTCCCCAATGTCAATGCCTTCGTACAATTCCTGCGCCACTTTCATTGTGCGCTTTGGGTTAAAGCCCAAACGCCGCGACGCGTCTTGCTGCAACGACGAAGTGATGTACGGCGGATACGGATTGCGCGTGACGTCTTTGCGCCGCACATCAAGCACGCGGTAATCGCACTTTTCCAGAACCTCTTTGAGTTTTAATGCCTCTTCCCCCGAATGACATTCAAAATCCTTGTCGCCGATTTGGACGAGACGCGCGCGGAATACATTGTTGACGTAGGACAGAGGGCGGAGGATGTTCGATTCGCCTCGTTCGTCGTTCGTCGTTCGTCGCCCGTCTTGTTTTTTCAATTCCGCCTCAATGCTCCAATACTCTACCCCGACAAAATTTTGTATCTCGCGTTCGCGTTCGACAACGAGCCGCACCGCGACGGATTGCACGCGGCCCGCGCTGAGCGTCCACTTTTTCATTTTTTTCGCAAGCAGGGGGCTGATGGTGTAGCCGACGATTCGATCCAACACGCGGCGTGCTTGCTGCGCGTCCACGCGTCCCATGTCGAGCGCGCGCGGGTGGGAGAACGCGTTTTGGATTGCGTCTTTGGTAATTTCGTGAAACTCGACGCGGTGGACGGGTTTGCCCGCGATTTGATTTTTCAAGACGGACGCGAGATGCCACGAAATCGCTTCGCCTTCGCGGTCGGGGTCGGTGGCGAGATAAATTTCGCGCGCGCCTTGCGCGTACTCGCGCAGTTCTTGAACCACATCGCGTTTCTTTGCGGTAATTTCGTACTGCGGCTTGAAATCTCGCTCAAGGTCAACGCCCATGCCTTTGCGCGGCAAATCGCGAATGTGTCCCACCGACGCGCGCACGCGATAATTGCGTCCGAGAAATTTGGAAATTGTCTTTGCTTTTGCGGGAGATTCGACGATGACCAAAGGATTGAGGGATGAGGACTGGGGACCAGGCACCAAGTCTGACGTATCGTCAATTTCGACATCATCTTGGCTGCTGCGCGCGCGTCGTGAACGCGTTGCGCGTTTTGGGGCGGAGGATTTTTTCGCGCGCGCTGGTTTTTTTTCCGATGCACTCTCACGCGCAACATTTTTTTCTACACGCGGTGCTGCCAACGGCAATGAGGATTGCAGGTTCTGCGAGTTCTTGTCTGCGTTCTGTTGTCTGTTATCTGTTGTCTGCTCCATCACTCGCATCAACACGCTGCCGCACACCGCACAATTGCCGCGCGTCAACGGCTTGCCGTTCGCGGCTTTGACCAATTGCGCGTTCGCGATGTCGCGCATCACGCGACACTTGGGACAATGAGCTTGCATGAGGAAATTGTATCACAAGTTAGAACACTTGTACGATTCACAAGCCGTCCTGCACCCACGTCCACGCGTCCTGCGCGTCGTTCGCGTCAAAGTATTGAATCATTGCGCGGGTGAACGGTCTGCAAATTTTTGCCATCCACGCTTCCCATTCCTTGTCGCCGATGAACGCGAGCCGTTTGATTTTACTGCCGAGCTGCGCGTCGAGTTGAATATCGTCCCACAACGCTTGCGGCTCCCAGCCCTGAAAGTTTTCCATTTGAACGAGCAGATGCAATTTTCCTTTTTCCGTCGCGGCGAATATCACCGGCACAAATTGTCTGTAATCCGCGTCCGTCAATTTCCCTGACAATTTCACCGCGACAAAATTTCCTTCGCGGCGTAAAATTTCGACCATGATGCCGCCTTCATTTTCAGAAACAACAAAGGCGAGCGCATTGCTTCTCACAACGAACTCGCCTTCCGATGACTGATGACTGATGACTGACTATTGCCTACTGTCTCACATCCCCTTTATCATTTCCATCACTTTGGCATAATTTTGCGCCACGCCATCCCAATTCACCACGTTCCACCACGCGTCCAAATAATCGGGACGGCGATTTTGATATTTCAAATAGTACGCGTGTTCCCACACATCCACGCCGAGAATCGGACCCTTCATTTCCATCGCGGGATTGTCCTGATTCGCGGTACTCATCACCGAGAGACCATTCTTGTCAACGACGAGCCATGCCCAACCGGAACCGAAACGTCCAACCCCTGCGGCTTTGACTTTGGCTTTGAATTCGTCGAAACTGCCGAACGCGGCATTGATGGCATCCGCCAATTCGCCCGATGGCGCGCCGCCGCCGTTTGGTCCCATGATTTCCCAAAACATGGTGTGATTGAAATGCCCGCCGCCGTTATTGCGAACGGCAGTGCGAATATCTTCCGGAACTTTATCGAGATTCATGAGCAAATCTTCGATGCTGTTGACTTGGAATTCCGGATGTTTTTCGAGCGCGGCATTCAAATTGTTCACATACGCGGCGTGATGCTTGTCGTGATGAATTTCCATCGTCTTGGCATCAACATGCGGTTCCAATGCATCAAACGCGTAAGGGAGTGGTGGTAGTTCGAACTTCATTGTTATCCTCCTGTGAAAATGTTGTCGGTAGGTTTCACATACTTAATGGGCAAAAATGTTGCAAAAGGATTATAGCATTCTGATATGTGAGCGTCAATGTATCTCACGAAAATTTTACGCGCGCGCGAAATTTGCCAAAACATTTCATCCGCGTATAATTTGCCCATTCAACCTCGCATGTCTTTTTTTGAGAACAGTCGGCGTCCCCGACTGTTCTTTGTTGATGGAGAACAAGTAAGAGAAATATGGCGACAGCAACCAAAAACGATTTTATCGTCGCAATCGCACAAATCTGCACCGAACGCGGTCTTTCGAAAGAGACCGTACTGCACGCGGTGGAACAAGCGCTCGTTTCGGCGTACAAACGCAATTACGGCGGCTCGACCAACATTTCCGCGAAAATTGACCCGAACAATGGCAAGGTAAAAATTTTCGCGCAGAAAACGGTCGTGGACAATGTTTTGGACAAGCGCGCGGAAATTACGCTGCAAGACGCACGCGCGATTGACCCGATGGCTGAAGTCGGCGGCACCGTTGCCATCGAGTCCACACCGGAAAATTTTGGACGCATCGCCGCACAGACGGCAAAACAAGTTGTGCTGCAGCGCATCCGCGAAGCCGAACGCGATACGCTCTACAGTACCTTTCACGAACGCGAAGGCGAAATCGTTCAAGGCACCGTCAAGACGATTGAGCAGGGCAACATCACGGTTGACTTGGGACGCCTCGAAGGCGTTCTCACCAAGAACGAACAAATTCCCACCGAACGTTATCGTCACAATCAAAAAATTCGCGCGCTGATTACCGAAGTCAACAAATCGTCGCGCGGTCCGCAAGTAATGTTGTCGCGCACCCATCGCAACATGCTGCGCCGCTTGCTCGAAATCGAAGTTCCCGAAATTTTTAACGGACTCGTCGAAATCAAATCTATCGCGCGTGAAGCGGGGCAACGCTCCAAAGTCGCCGTTGCGGCAACACAAGACGGGATTGACCCCGTTGGCGCGTGTGTGGGACAACGCGGCGTGCGTATCCAGGCGATTGTGAACGAATTGTCCGGCGAAAAAATTGACGTCATCGAGTGGAATCCGAATCCATCCATTTTTATCGCGAGCGCGTTGTCGCCTGCCAAAGTAACCCAAGTCGGTCTAAGCGAGGATGACAATGGCGACAAAGTTGCCACCGTCGTCGTCGCCGACAAACAATTGTCGTTGGCGATTGGCAAAGAAGGACAGAATGCGCGGCTCGCCGCGAAATTGACGGGCTGGCGCATTGATATCAAGAGCGAAGCACAAGTGCATGAAGACGTGATGCGGAAACAGATGGAGCAAGACGCCGTCCTCGCCGCGCAGCAAATCATCACCGAAGCCGAAGAAGGTATTCTCGCGCCGAGCGAACCCGAAGCAGAGCCGAGCGAAAGTATTGCGCCCGTTGCCCAAGCGCCGATTGTGCCGGTTGCGCCGGTTGCGCCGGTCGAGGTGGTGGAAACGCCGATTGCGGTTGCGCCTGTGGCAGAGTCCGAACCGGAGCCCGAAGAAGAATTGTCGTTTGCAGAGGCGCTGAAACAGTTTGAACAACGCCAAGCCGAAGAGGACAATGAAGACCGTCCCGAAGATGACGAACGTACGCGCAAGTTAAAGGAAGACCGTCGCAAACGTCAGATGCTCGTCTTTGACCCCAAAGCGGGCAAGGTCATCGCCCAAAAGAAACACAAGGGCGGCAAACAGGATTGGCTCGACGAACTGGGTGAAGATGAAGACGAGATTGTTGAAGAGGAAACTGCGGAAGAAGAAGAAGTAGAGGCAGAGGAATGACCTTGACGTTTGACGTTTGACGGACGACGTGAAATGTCAAACGTCAAACGATGTTATGCCAAAGCATATTCCCCAGCGCACGTGCATTGGTTGTCGCACGGTGCAATCCAAACGCGAATTGCTACGCATTGTTCGCACGCCCGATGGACATGTTGTCGCAGACCCGACGGGGAAAAAAAACGGACGCGGCACATACGTTCACAAGACGCGTGAATGTTTTGAAAATATCTTGCACGCGCCGGGGAAATTACAGCACGCTTTGAAATTGGAAACTCGCATCGCACCCGAAGATTTGAACGCTTTGATGGAATTGGCAAAAACGTTTCCGGCGACAGACGCCATGGAAACAGAGATGAAAGGTACAATCATTGAGCCGCGCCGCGCTCACACTCAAGCGACGCAACAACAAAAGTGAATGGCTGGTTGTTTTTGGCTGGCTGCGGTACGCGCAACGGCAGCGCGGGGAGCGTGAGTATGCGTTAGAATCGCTTGCGTTTTCACCCCCCCCTTCGTTCTGTCTCCCACGCGTGTTTCGAGTACGTCCGCCCTCCAGCGTTCACGGAATCAAATAATTTATTACATCGCTGCATCACGCCTGGCAACGCGTTCGTTTGCGTCGTCCGGCGCTGCGGCAAATGGAATGTACAGGTCGGTTGTTCACCACAGGACAAACGCGCTCGTGCGCGCGTCTTGCGGTGAGTGAACACTTGTGGGAGCGAGGATGAAATGGCAGACGAATTAAACTCCACGACAGAGCAAGAAAAAGCGAAATCGGAACCAACCAAGACCAAACCCACCGATTCAAGCCCAACGCCCAAACCGCGTCCCGCCGCGTCACCCACTTCGACCAAACCATCAACGCCTTCTGCGCCGCGTTCAACTCCAACGCGTCCAAGCACAACCGGACCAGCGCGTCCCGGCGCGCGCCCGGTCAACACGGGAAGCAGCACACCGCGTCCCGCCGGCACAACCGGCGCGCCGCGTCCGAACGGACCGCGCCCTGCCGGTTCAGGTTCCCGTCCGCCACAATCCCGCACAGGGACAGGTCAACGTCCCGCGAACGGACAAAATCGCGCGCCGCAATCCGGCAGCCGTCCATCGAATTTGGGTAGTCGTCCCGTCCCTTCCGGCAACCGTCCGCAGACGGGCAACCGTCCGCCATCACAAGGCAATCGCCCCCAAACGGGAAATCGTCCCCAAACGGGAAATCGTCCTCAATCAGGCAATCGTCCTCAATCAGGCAATCGTCCGCCCGGACTCGGCTCGCGTCCGGCGCCGGGTGGCAATCGTCCGCCACAACCGGGAATGCGCTCGACGGGACCAAGACCCGCCGCGCCTGCTGCGCCGCCGAAACCTGCCGTCCCGCAAATCGTCACCCTCCCATCAATGCTCACCGTGCGCGATCTGGCAACCGCGCTCAAACTTACCCCGATTGACATTATCAAAAAATTGATGGCGAACGGCGTGATGGCAAACATCACCCAATCCATTGACATTGACACCGCGACCTTGATTGCGGAAGAATTGGGCTTTCAAGTCAAAGAAGAAAAACCCGAAGTCGTCGAAGAAGCGGTCACGATTCTGAGTTCGATGCCGAAAAAGGTGGAATACACCGAAGAAGAACTCAAGGCAATGAAACCGCGCCCGCCCGTCGTGACGGTGATGGGTCATGTCGACCACGGCAAAACATCTTTGCTCGACGCGATTCGTCACACGAACGTCGTCGAGGGTGAATTTGGCGGCATCACACAACACATCGGCGCGTATCAAATCGAATACAACGGCAAGAAAATTACCTTTCTCGACACGCCCGGTCACGAAGCATTTACCGCGATGCGCGCGCGCGGCGCAAAAGCCACCGACATTGCCATTATCGTCGTCGCCGCGGATGATGGCGTGATGCCAACCACGCGCGAAGCGATTGAACATGCGCGCGCGGCTCAAGTTCCCATCATCGTCGCACTCAACAAAATTGACCGCCCCACCGCCAATCAAGAACGCGTCAAGCAGCAGCTGGCGGACATTGGGCTCGAAGTGTACGGCGGCAAAGATGAAGTCACCGTCGTCCCACTTTCGGCAAAACAAAAAATCGGTCTCGACGAATTGTTGGAAAACATTTTGCTCGTCGCCGAACTTGCTGACCTCAAATCGAATCCCGACAAACTTTCAACGGGCGTCATTATCGAATCGCGTCTCGACAAGCAGCAAGGTCCAACCGCGACAATGCTCGTGCAAGAGGGTACGCTCAATGTCGGCGATTTCATTTTGATTGGCGAAGCGTCCGCGAAAATTCGCGCGATGTTCGACGAACACGGCGGGACGATTGCGGCTGCCGGTCCTTCCACACCGGTTGTCGTCACAGGGTTGAGCAACGTGCCGCCCGCGGGCGAATCGTTTGAAGAAGTGCAAACAGAACAAGAAGCGCGCACGCGCGCATATCAACGCGTGCAAGCGCGCAAAGCGAAACAACAAAAAACTTCGACGGTCTCGCTCAACGATTTGTACGCCAAATTCAAAGAAGGCAGCGTCAAAGAATTGAACCTCATCGTCAAAGCCGACGTCGCGGGTTCGCTTGAACCGATTGTTTCCTCGCTCGAAAAATTGGGCGACGGCAACTTGCACGCGAAAATTGTGCGGCAAGGCATCGGCACGGTAACGCAAGCGGACGTAATGCTTGCCGCCGCGTCGCAAGGCATCATCATCGCGTTCAACGTCGGCGTCGAAGGTCCCGCGGAAACTTTGGCGGAACAAGAAAAAGTTGACCTTCGCAAATACAACATCATCTACAAACTCATCGAGGACATTGACAAGGCGCTCAAAGGCATGTTGGAGCCCGAATACAAAGATGTGTTAGTGGGACGCGCGCAGGTGTTGAAACTGTTCAACGTCAAGAAAAACGTGATTGCCGGTTCGCGCGTCATCAAGGGAACGATTTCACGCGGCACCACTGCCAAAGTCCTGCGCGGACAAAAAGAACTGTTCACCGGACAATTGAGTTCGCTCAAACGTTTCACTGATGACGTCAAAGAAGTCGCCGAGGGGTACGAATGCGGCATCTCGCTCGAAGGCTTCAACGATTTGCAAGAAGGCGACTTGATCGAGTTTTACAAAAAGGAAAGAGTAAGTTGACGAATGACCAAGGACGAATGACGAAGGTCGCAAAGATTGGACGTTCGTCATTCGTCTTTCGTCGATGGTCTGATGCTTGACCCGCAAGTCCTTTCGCAAGTTGCCGCTACCTTGAAAAACGCGCGCACCATTTTCATCGCCGCGCACATTCAGCCCGATGGCGATTGCGTCGGTTCGCAGCTCGCGTTGGCGCACGCCTTGCGCGCGCTGGACAAACCTGTGACCCTTTCGCTCGACGACAAAATTCCAGAGAACCTGAACTTTCTCAAAGGTTTCCGGGATATCAAGCCGCGCGAACCGGGCAACGAGGACGTGTTCGTCTATGTGGACGGCAGTGATTCCAAACGCTACGGCAAGGCATTGAACCGCGAAAAAAGTGGGACGCGTCCTGTCATTCTCATTGACCATCACATCACCAACGAACCGTTCGGCGATTTGAATCTGGTGGATACACACGCCGCCTCCACCGCCGAAATTGTTTTTGAAATTGTTCGCGCGTTGAACGTTCCGCTTTCACAAAACATTGCGCGCGCGCTCCTCACAGGCATTATTACCGACACGATGGGTCTGCGTACCACTTCGACGACTCCCGAAACGTTGGAAAAAACCACCGAACTTGTACGCGTCGGCGCTTCGATTCCCGAAATCATTGACAGCGTGTACAACCGCAAATCGTACGCCTCTCTGCGCGCGTTGGGCTATGCGATTGAACATTCCCAATTACACGGTAACTTGTTGTGGAGTCAGATGGATTACAAAACACAAAAAGCGTTGGGGCTGAACGGCAACGGCACAAGCGGCATCGTGACCCAATTGCTCACCGTCGGCGACGCGGACATTTCTTTTTTTCTTTCCGAAAAACAAGACGGCAACATTGACCTGAGTATGCGTTCGCGCGCCGGCGTGGATGTTTCGGGCATCGCCAAAAAACTGGGCGGCGGCGGGCATAAACAAGCCGCAGGCGCGCTTCTCCCCCCCCCCTTTGACACCGCCGCGCAGCGCGTATTGCAAGCCATTCGACAAGAATTTCCAAACTGAACAATGGACAATGAACAATGGACAATATTGTTCATTGTCCATTGACCATTGTGCATTGAACTCTCTCCTCCTTCTCGACAAACCTCACGGTCTTTCTTCACACTCTGCCGTTCATCGCATCCGCAAAATCACGGGCGAAGAACGCGTCGGACATGCCGGCACGCTTGACCCGATGGCAACGGGCGTCTTGGTGATTTTGCTCGGCAGCGCGGTGCGGCTCTCGGAATGGATTGTTGACCACGACAAAAAATATCGCGCCACGGTAAAACTCGGCGTCGAGACGGACACCTATGATGCGACGGGGAATGTGACGCAAACGTCAAGCGTGAAGCGTCAAAGCGAGGAAATTCGCGCCGTGTTGGAAACGTTTGTTGGGAAACAGGAACAAATTCCGCCCGCCCATTCCGCGATTCAAATTCAAGGCAAACGCGCGTACAAGCTTGCGCGGCAAGGCGTCGAAATCGAAATGCAGCCGCGCGCGATTGAAATTTTTTCCATCACGAATGTTGAAATCGAAAATGAAAATGTCACGTTCGACGTACATTGCAGCAAAGGGACATACATTCGTTCCCTCGCCCATGACATTGGCGCAAAACTCGGCACGGGCGCGCACCTCGCCGCGCTGCGGCGCACCGCGAGCGGAAATTTTTTGATTGAACAGAGTTTGACGCTCGAACAAGTGAGTGATGCCATCGCGCAAAACAATTTGGGAAAATTTTTGCTGCCGATGGATGTAGCCGTCTCGCGATTTGACGCGGTGTATTTGAATGAGGCGCAAACGCGCGCGCTTCGCAACGGACAATTTATCCCTGCCCCGCAAAATTTGACGACGCCCCTCGTGCGCGCGTATGATGAACACAATCAATTGTTTGCCATTCTGGAACGCGTTTCCGGAAATCAACTCAAACCAAAAAAAGTTTTAGCACAATGACTGAAATTATTCGCACCCTCTCCGACGCCCATTTATCACAACCCAGCGTCATCACCATTGGCTCTTTTGATGGCGTACATCGCGGACACGCGCACTTGATTCAAACGGTGATTGCACACGCGCGCGAAAAAAATGCCGCGAGCATCGTCGTCACACTCAATCCCCATCCGCGTATGGTACTCCGTCCCGACTCGCCGATGCAATTGTTGAGTACGTTGGACGAGCGCGTCGAATTGTTGGCGCAGCAGGGTTTGGATTACGTCGTCGTCTTTTCGTTTTCACTCGAACAATCGAAATTGCGCGCGCGCGAATTTGTCGAACTCTTGAGAAATCATCTCCACATTATCGAACTCGTCTGCGGTCCGAATTTCGCGCTCGGTTACAGACGCGAAGGCACAATTCCTGTGCTGCAAGATTTAGGGAAAGAGTTTGGATTCACCATCACGGTCGTCGAGTCGCATCAATTTCAAGACGGCATCATCTCTAGCACGCGCGTCCGCGAATTGGTGGCGAATGGCGATGTGACAGAGGCGACCACGTTGCTCGGACGTTATCCGATGTTGCGCGGCGTCGTCGTACATGGCGACCATCGCGGACGCGAACTCGGCTACCCGACCGCGAATCTCGAAGTGCCCGACAGAAAATTGATTCCCGCGAACGGAATTTACGCGGTGCGCGTTCGTCTCGGTAACGAATGGTATGACGGCGCGGCGAGCATCGGGATTCGTCCCACATTCGGCGGCGGCAAACGTCTGGTGGAAATTTTTATCCTCGATTTTTCGCGATGGATTTATGGCGAAGAACTGGAAGTGTATTTCATCGAACGCCTGCGCGACGAAGAAAAATTCGACAGCATTCAGGCATTGCTCGACCAGATGGCGTTGGATGTGCAAAATGCGCGCGCGATTTTGAAAAATGTGGGTGTCAACGATGAATCCTTACGAAGAAATTGACCACACCGCCGACTGGGCATTTCGCGCGTTCGGCAAAGATTTAAAAGAATTGTACGCGAACGCGGCATACGCGCTGTTCGCGCTCGAAGGCGCGCTCGACGCGCAATCTACGTTGACGCGCGAAATTCACGTCGAGGGCATTGACCGCGAAGCATTGTTGGTGAATTGGTTGAGTGAGTTGTTATTTCAGCAAGAAACAAAACGCGAAACGTATCAAAAGTTTGACATCACCCAATTAACCGACACCGAACTTGAAGCGACCGTTCATGGCGCGCAGACGCAGCCGATTACGAAATTTATCAAAGCGGTGACGTATCACGATTTGAAAATTGAACAGACGGAGAACGGTTGGCAGGCGACGATTGTGGTGGACGTATAGGGATTTATGATTTTGGATTTGCTCCCCACTGCGCGCTCGACCAAACGATACGTTGGATTTATTGGGCGGGCACGCTCACGCGCTCGATCTTTTCTGTTAATCGATCGTACAAAAAGATATCCTCAACCCCATTCGTATCGCCAGCGACGAGATCGTTTGCGCTCGAACGGAACGCGAGCCAACGTCCGTCGGCGGAGAGACTCGGCGTATTGCTCATCGCATTGCCATGTGTAATACGCTGCTCTCGTCGCTCTTGCAAAGAGGAGAGAAAAATTTCCAATGTATGGTCGGGTGTTTGTTCGGACGAATAGGCGAGCCAATTGCCATCGGCGGAGAGACTGATACCGCCCGAACCGCAGGTACCACCCTCCGTGTATTCTAAAACATTGGATGCCACCAAGATAGTTCGTTCTACACGACGATCTCGTACATACACATGCGGATCCCAAAAAGCAACCCAATGCCCATCTTTCGAAATACTCGGTCCGCTTCCACTAATCGGATGCCCACTCGGGTCCAGACTTGCCAAGTCAGTTTGTCCATTTGACCGATCATGCACGAAAACTCCACAGGGTTTCGCGAGCGCGTTTGGGACTAGATTCGTTGCTTGCGACACAAATGCGACCCAGCGTCCATCTGCCGAAATCGCGGCGGCTTCACTCCAGCCGTTACTCTGTGCGCCATCGCTCGCAATGCTGACGCGCTCGGTTCTTCCCGATTGGCGATCATGTACAAAAATATCGGGGGCATCATTCGTATCATCCCTGACCAAATTGCTTGCCCAAGAGACAAACGCAACATAGCGTCCATCCCCGGAGATACTAGGATTGTCGCTGCGATCATTCGCCTGCATACTGAGTAGCTAACACTTTCGCCAAACGGGTTCAATCTGGAATGGTTTGATGGATAACGCGAATACTGGAATCTCTGC
>CALMZO010000396.1 GCA_937870825.1 uncultured Chloroflexota bacterium
GGTCAATATTGCCAGGAACTCGGGTTGGTGACCCAACCTGCCAACTGACTTTCCAAAAGCAAACCTTAACCTCTATAGCTTACAAGGATATTCTCCGCATATTAAGTACGGCGCAAGAGGCACACAAGGCATTGGCTATGTCAATTTCGTTTTGATGTCTGAAGGTAAATGGACAAACCTACACAGACGCCTCGGACAATACGACAACACGATGCAGTATTTCGGCGGGGATGGATTGGGAAGTGTTGCCACGCGGTCACGCACCGCGCGTCTCGATAGGCAATTTGCGTGACCGCGTGTCACAGACAGATTTACAACAGTGCAGGTATCGTGCAAATGAACGGACGCTATGACCCGTTTGGGAATGTGTTGACCACAAACGGGAGCGCGACGAGTGTGTATGGGTTCACGGGGGAACAGACGGATGCGACGGGGTTGGTGTATCTGCGCGCGCGGTACTATGCGCCGGGGCAGGGACGGTTTACGACGCGGGATACATGGGGAGGAGATGACCAAAGACCGCTATCGTTGAATCGGTGGAACTATACGAACGCTAACCCCATTAATTACACCGACCCATCCGGATATTGGCGATGGCGAAGGCGCTCAAGTCCTCGGGAACGAGACATTGAAGATTACTACATGGGTGCAGAATTAGAAGATAAACAGCTCGAGTATCCACTCGCTATGGATCCGAGAGATGCGCGGCGGAACAAGCTGATTGACATGTTTAACTCCAAACTGGGAAATGTCTATGAAGTCGAACCAATAGATGACCGCAACGGCAATGGGCATGGTGTTGGACAAGCACAACGGTACGTGAATTTGTTAAACGAAGGTGCTCGCATGGATTGGTTGTACGGGTTTGCCCCCGGTGGAGCAATTTATGATTGGACTGACACACAATTCCAGCTGGGCAATGGAACAGACTGGAGAGGGCGGTATCGAGCGCCTGATCCCCTGCAACCTGACCAATATAACTTGATAGCCGATTATTGGGTACCGGGTCTCGTCGTATGGTGGCTCGAAAAACGTGATTCAACCGAATCAGTGCCCGTCCCATTTCCCAGAAACGTTCGCGAGAAGGATTGGTCGAAAGCAAAAGAAGAAGAATACGAACGAAATGGCAGACAATGGTCTCCTTCGCCGGCACCACTTCCATTACCACAAGCACCTAACATTACTCTTCCTCATATCGGACCAATTCCTGTCCCGTTGATTCCAGCACTTCGTATCCCAGGAGGACTGATCGCCGGTGGTTGTCCAGCCAAAGTCCATTAGTAGGAGTAGCCACCCATATTTGTCATTTATCGCGGAGGTTGTATGTACACCGTTGAAAGTGATGGTCAACAAGTCCAAGTGACAGAGCGGAAGTTTTACGAACGCTTGATGTGGACAGCCGAAGGGCTGGAGGCTAATGCTGAACGTCAATACCGCTCGCAACAGCAGGGCTTTCCAGACTTGCTGAGAGACTGGAAGCCTTTCCTAACGACCATGGCTAAATATTCCAAGGTCGTCTCCCAGATTGAGGATAAAGAACTCCGCGACCTGTTTAGCCGCCTCCTTGAGCAAACCCATAGTTTTTTAACGGAGGTAGATGACGAACTCGTCGCGGCGGTGGCGAACCGAGTAGGTTTACCCTTTCCGCAAACACAGGGAAAACGGAATCAACTGTTGCGAGAAATGGAAGATTTGATTGACTCGGGGATTGGCATGCAGACCGATGAGGGCTATAGAAAAGTCTTACTGAAAGCCGAGGTAGCACTCAACGAAATCCACGCGACGAAAAAGAAGATTGATGAGAGACTTGCGGAACATCTCGCAAGGTTGGATGCGTCATAGAAAGATGTGACAAAATGGCAGTCATCCTGCCATTTTGTTTTTGAATCACCGGACCGACGAACACACCCATTCCCAGCATCGCCCCCACGCCGACTCAAATCGTGCCGAGCGAGTCTTGTCCTGAAAAATTGAAGGAATCGCACGACAATTGATTACACCTACGACCCGCTCTATCGCCTCACCAGCGCGAACTACACCGGCGCATATACTTCC
>CALMZO010000397.1 GCA_937870825.1 uncultured Chloroflexota bacterium
CGCGAGGTAGGGAAAACATCGTCCACAATCACAGTTGGATGGGACGATGTCGCAAACGAAAACGGTTACAAGATTTACAAGTGGGATGGCAGTGGCTTTGCGTATCTTGCTTCAGTGGGCGCAGACATAACAACGTACACCGATACAGGGCTGAATTGTGCAGCCGACTATTTCTATGAAATCAGTGCCTTCAACAACCTTGGCGAGTCAAGTCATACGGGTTGGATTAAAGTCAAAACAAGCGATTGTTCACTGTCCGCACCACTTTTGATTTCACCAAGCAATGGCACAGCAGTGAACACTGGCGGAACGGTAACGTTTCTTTGGCAGGCAGTCAATGACGCAACAGTTTATTACCCCGAGTATTGGTATGAAGGACAAAGTCCTGTTAACTCAAGCTGGCAGAATGATACCCAGAAAATTGTAGGACCTCTACAACCCGGAACCTATCAATGGCATGTCAAAGCGGGCAATCCCACCACGGAAAGCGGTTGGAGTGAAACGCGGAGTTTTGTCATCCCAACACCATGCTACACGTTGAACATTAATGTGAACTCCGTAGGACGTGGAACTGTCACGCCCGTTCCGCAGCCGAACTGCGGCAGTCAATATATATCTGGCACCGCAGTAACATTAACTGCTACGGCGAGCGAAGGGTACTCTTTCAGCCATTGGAGTGGCGACATAGTAGATTCAAACTCAAATCCGACAACGATAACAATCAACAGCGCAAAGACTGTAACAGCAAACTTTGAAGCAGCTCCGACAACTTGTGGTTCCGAGACAATCATCGAAGACAAAAATCTGGCGTTCAATTACTCTGGCAAGTGGCGCGCGGGAAATGATTCACGTGCTAGTGGAGGCACATATCGCAGGTCTGCCACTGTAAATGGCACAGCGTCAATCGTTGTAAGCGACGCGTGCAATTTCAAAATCAAAAGTATTACAGGTTCAAATCGTGGAATCGCCAACATTCTTGTTGATGGGCAAGTGATTGACGAATTGGATGCTTATGAGACGTCATCGCGCTTTCAAGCCGAATTCGGTCCCTATCTCCTACCGGACACAAATCAACACACAATCACGATTCAAGTCAGCGGCAACAAGAATGGCGATAGTACAGGAACTACAGTGTTTTTTGACAGTATCATATTGAATCCAGGTGGAGGAAGTCCTGAACTACCTACAATCTACGAAGACAAGGACGCAGCAGTCCAGTACTTTGGGAAATGGCGCAAAGGGAATGACGCACGGGCGAGCGGAGGAACGTATCGTCGCTCGGGAGTGATAAATGGCACCGCATCTCTAACGATTAGCGGCTTCTCGAAATTCTCGATTACGACGATCAACGGCTCAAACAGAGGTAAAGCCAATATACTGATTGACGGAAACTATATTGATAGTTTCGATGCATACAGCCCAACTGTTGATTACAAAGCAGTGTTCGGACCCTATCCGCTGCCCGATGCCGGCGAACACACCATCACAATTCAGGTTGCCGGAACCAAAAACGGCAAAAGCAAAGGTGTCAACATTTTTCTAGATAGCTTTTTGTTGTGGAAATAAACGAGACCCGCCGAAAGGCGGGTCTCATGTTTTTACTGATTCAAACTCACTCCGAACCACCCCGCAAAATTTTCTTCCAACTTGAAAATGAACTCTGGCGTGAGTTGGTAAAAATATGCGTTCAAGATTTGAAAGCGGTCGGTGAGAAGCAGGACGCCGATGACAATCAAAATCACACCGCTCACCACTTCAATCGTGTGCAGGTACTTGTTTAATCCCTTCAGTCGCGTCACCATCGAATCCAACGCGAACGCGGTTATCAAGAACGGTACGCCCAGCCCCGCCGAGTACATCAGCAGCAGCCCCGTGCCTTCGAAAGCGGTTTGCGTTTGCGTCGCCGCCCCGAGAATGAGCGAGAGCATCGGTCCCACACACGGTGTCCAACCTGCCGCGAACGCCATCCCCGTCAAAAACGAACGCGGATAACCGAGTTCATTCATGTGCACTTGAACACGCGCTTCTTGATACAAGAAGGGCAGTTTGATAATGCCGAGCATGTTGATGCCAAAGAGGATGAGAATCACGCCCGAAATGTGCGCGAGCAAAAATTTGTCGAGGAATTGTGTGAGCGCAAACAGCGCCGACCAAATCGCGACAAAAATTGTCGTAAAGCCCAAAACGAAGACGAGCGCGTGCGTCATCACCTGGCCGCGCGGTACGACAACGCCCTGTGGTGTCACCGCCGCGCCGCTCAAATAGCCGAGATAAATCGGCACCAAAGGCAAAACGCACGGTGACAAAAATGAAAGCATCCCCGCGCCGAACGCGAGAAATAAAAGTGGAATACTCATACGCTTACTCTATCCTTTTTCCCGTCTCTTATCCCCTGTCAAAAATCCTTTTTGAATCCTCAGAAAATCTTGGTCAATTGCTGTTCAATATATTCGCGTGTGAGCGGTCCGCCAATACGAATTTGTTGAATCACCCCGTTGCGGTCAATAAACACCGTCGTCGGCAGCGCTTGAATTCCGTAGAGACGATTCGCGTTGTCGTTCGCATCAAGCCACACCGGAAAAATCACGCCCGTGTCCGCGAGAAATTGCTGAATCGTTTCCGGCGGCGCGGTATCCAGCACATTCACCGCAATCACCTGCAAATCGTTCGTCGTCCGATATTTTCGAAACGCTTCGTCCAGCACCGGAAATTCCGTTTTGCACGGTCCGCACCATGTTGCCCAAAAATTCAAAACAATCGGTTTCCCGCGCAGCGCGCTCAATTTCCTTTCACTGCCGACGCGTCCATTTTCCAACTGCGGCAAAACAATCTCCGGCGCGCTCGCGCGAATCTCGGGGGCGATGTGAGCTGACGTCGAATTGCTTTCTCCGCCACACGCGCTGAGCGTCAATATCGCGAACGCAAAAAAGAAAAATGACGTTTGACGTTTCACTGCCTTTTGATTCCTGCTAACCGAATCCTATTCCTCTTCTTCGTCGCGCGGCGCCTGCAACTTTTTCATCTCGTCCACCTCGCGCTGCAGCTCGCGTTCGCGTCGGGACAATGACCAGACGTACAAAAACAACAGCGCCCATATCAACCCGAACGCGAAAAACAGGTACGATAGGTTACGCACTTCGCGCAAAATATCTCTGAGTAACTCTTCCATGATGTCGAGAACCTGACCCGCAAATCACACGAACTCACGAACCCGGTCGTTCCAATTCGCGTCATTCGTGGATACCCGTCAGTGTCCGGGCTATGTCGAAAATTGTTCGCGCAGTTCCGCGACGTCACTTTCCAATTTTGCCAATTGGGTGCGCTGAACGAGCAGATAAAAATAGAGCAGCAGCATCGCGACAATACACACCGCCAGCGTAATCAACATATTCGGCGAAATGTTGAACGTAAATTCACCGCCCGCGTTTGAGCCAAACAGAACGGGATGCAGCCCTTTCCACAAACGCGGCGCAAGGATAATGAACGGCACATCCACCGCGCCGATGAATGTGAACACGGCGGCGATGCGCGCAATCGTCACATCATCGCGCGCGGACATTCGCAACATAATGTACGCGACATACACGAGCCACAAAATCAAAAACGATGTGAGGCGCGCCTCCCACGTCCACCACGTACCCCACACCGGACGCGCCCAAATCATTCCTGTCCCAAGCGAGATTGCGCCAAATAAAACGCCGAGTTCCATGCACGCGTACGACACGCGGTCAAACTTGGCATCGCCCGTTTTCAAAAAGAGCGCGCCCGTCACCGCCGCGATGATGACCGAAAGCATGGACGCCGCGTTCGAACCCATATGAAAATAAAAGATGCGCTGAATCGAACCCATCGTCGCTTCTGTCGGCGCAAACACAAACGCAAAATACAAACCGACACCAATCGCGAGAAACGTTACGATGCCCAATACCCTGGACCAATCGCGTGTGCTAGTCATGTGTACACCTCATCTCTGAAAACTTTATCGCGGAATGATTAACAAAAAATGAACGCAGCCAACGATTACACGATTGCGCGACCGAACTATCGCGCCCTATTCTTCCACCACAAATTCAAACACCAAATACGCCACCGTCAAAAAAATCGCATCGTACGCAACCAGCAAATTGAACCAGCCCTGATAATCCGCGAACGGCAAATTCTGTAGCGCGCCCTGCGTAATTTTCACCGACGCGACGAGCAGTGGCACGAGAACGGGAAACAACAACACGGGCAGCATCACTTCCCGCATTCGCGTCGACGCGGCGATGGCAGACAACAATGTTCCAATCGCGGAAAACCCCACCGTGCCGAGCAAAATATATCCCACCAATGGAAACCACTCCAGCGGGACGTTAAACAAAACGACAAACAACGGCAGTGTGACTGCTTCCATCACGAGAATAAACAAAAAATTTGCCAATGCCTTGCCGAGAAATATCGCCCCGCGGTCAACCGGCGCAAGCAGCATTCCTTCCATACTGCCCTTGTCGCGTTCCCGCGCGAACGAACGCCCCAAGCCCAAGATGCCGCTAAAACAAAACGCAATCCACAAAATCCCCGGACCGAGAACGCGGATATCCACGCCTTGCAAATCGAATGCAAAATTAAAAATCACCAACACCAACAATCCAAACACCAACATTGCGCTCACCGCCTCGCGCGTGCGCCATTCCACCGCGAGTTCTTTGTTGAGAATGGCGTAGAGTTGACGAAAGAAAACCATCTGCCTCAAGAAAAGGGTTCGGGAATCAGTTATCAGGAATCATTGCGCTGCGCGTTGCGATTTTACGTTTGACGTTTCACAGTTGACGCCCCGCGTTTCCCGCTCTCCGCCGCGCGCGCCAATTCATCCGTGTACACGCGCACAAACCCTGCCGCGTCGCGCCACAGCTCGCGTGTGCCGTCATAAATCATTTTGCCATTTCGCATGATGAGCGCGCGGTCTGCCGCGCCGAGACTGCGTTCGAATTCGTGTGATGAAAACAAAACGGTTGCGCCGTCCGCGCGCGCGCGTTCAAAAATTGCATTTAATACGCCCGCCGAATTTTGGTCTAGCCCCGTCCAAGGTTCGTCAAACAAAAAAACTTGTGGGCGATGCAGTAACGCGCGCGCAAGGGAAACGCGCTGTTGGTAACCGCGCGAGAGCGTGCGAACGGTATCATTCAAACGTTTCTCGATGCCCACCTGCTTTGCCGTTTCTGAAATGCGCGCTTCGATTTTTTCCAAGCCGTAAAGCCGCGCGTAATAGCGCAAATTCTCTGCAATCGTCAATTCATCATACAACAGCGTCGCATGTCCGACATAGCCAATCGTCGCGCGCGCCTTCATCGCGCCGTCGGGGATTTCGATGCCGTGAATCGCCGCGCGCCCGCGCGTCGGACGCGCCAACGTTGCCAGAATTTTTAACAGCGTAGATTTGCCCGCGCCGTTCGGTCCCGCCAACGCGACCACTTGCCCTTGCTCAATCAGCAGCGTCGTACTTTTTAACGCCTGACGAAAGCCGTAGGATTTTTCGAGTTTCAACGTTTCAATCATTCTGCAATTCAGGGGTTAGGGCTTCGGGATTGGAGGGTTGGAGGCAGAGTCGGAGGTTTCACGTTTGACGCTTCCCATTCCTCGGCTCACGTTTCTCGTCCAAGCTCCTCTTTTAACAGCTCTGCTTTCAACGCCGCTCGGCGCGCGTAATAGTCCGCCTCTTGTATCTCGCCCGCGTCAAACGCGTCGTCCAAACGCGCGAGGGCTTGCAACCGCGCGACGGTCTCGCTCGTGTCACCGGTTTTCGTCGTACGTGTCCGACGGCGAAAGAGCGGATACGCCAACAACACGAACGCGCTTATGCCGCCGCCAATCAACAACACCATTTGCAATTGCCGCGTGTTGTCCGCGCCGGGCAAATTGGAAATCGTCGCGGAAAATGTCGTCGCCGCATTTTGCGCGGGTGCGCTATAGACCGAATACATCTGCCCGCTTTGTGAAGTGAAGGGCGCACCGGCTACAAAATTATTTCCGCTGACACGGACATCATTAATTTGCGCGACGAGCAAATTCACTTGCGCCACATTTGTTTTTAACGGAATCTGGATCACGTAATCCGGCGGCGTGAATGGCAGAACGATTCCGTACAAAATTTCGCTCGTCGTCGGCAGAACAGGATACAAAATCGTGCCATCGGCTTCGCGCTTTACGAGCGTTTGTTCGCGAATGTCTTGGAATTGCACGTCACTTGTATTTTTCGGAATGGGCAGCGGCACAAGAAACACGCGGTCACCCGGATTCGTCACCTGCACAAGTTCGAGTCCGTTGAACCGTTTTGGTTGAATATCAAGAATGAGATGCACACGGTCAATGGTGAAATTCGCGGGGAGGGCTTGTGTTTCGTACACGGTCATTGAAATGGGCGTCGCTGCCGCAATTTCGGGGGGACGAATTTCCGAAAAATAACGAACGCCCGCGTAATCCACCCGCGTAAAATATGCGTTCGCGTCGGAAATGACATTCGTGAACAAAAATTTTCCCTGCGTGTCCGTCTGCACAGTGCGCGTCACAGGACCCGCGGTGGTGATTTGAAACAACGTCACGGGAATGTTGGCAGTACTGTTTACAGCCGCGTCCCGCGTGCCGTTCAACAACTGTCCCTCAATTCGCGTCGGCGCTTGCGCGTGCGCGATTCCCAAAAACACCCAACCGCCGACGAGCAACATGACAAGCGCCGCGCTGAAAAACGCGGCGCCCCTGAAATTCCAAATCATTCTGTTACGATTCAACATTCAACTCAACGCGCGTCCGCACCGCGCGCAAAATTGGTCCCCCGCCTTGTGCGGTCTGCCGCAGTTCGCGCAGCGCAAACCGGATGTTTCGCGTTTCACGTTTGACGTTTCATTTGGCTTTGTTCGTCGTTCGTCGTCCGTCGTGCGTCGTCTCAACGCCGCCACCTGTCTCTCAATCTCTGCGCTTGCATCTTGCGCGCCGCCTTCCCCGCGCAGGGTGTCTAGTTGTTGGAGCAACGCCGTCGCCCGCGCCAGATATTTTTCGCGCAGCGCCGTATAGTCCGCGTCGTCGAGCTTCCCCAACTGTTTGTCCGTGTCCAAATCGCGCAGGGTTGCATACACCCCATCGCGTTCCGCCAGCAAATCATCCAACGTTGAGGCGGCATCGAACGCAAAGTTTTGCGTTTGCGCGCGATACAGAGGATACGCGAGCAGCGCAATCGCGGCGGCGAGAACGAGGAGCGCAAGAACAAGTTCCAAGTGTCACGTATCATGTGTCACGCCTCAGGCGTCGTTCACTTGACACCTGACACTCTGACACCTCATTCACTCGGCGTCACATATCCGCCCACCGCAATCTCGCGTTTGACGCGCTCACGCGCGCGCAATTCTTGCGGGTCAGGGAACATGGTCACGAGCGTCGAAAGCAAAAACAAAAAGCCGCCAATCCATACGAGCGTCACGAGCGGATTCACGAACGCGCGAAAACTGACGGTTTGAAAATTGTCGGTCCATCCTTGCACAATGACGTACAAGTCGCGGCGCAGCAATGGCGTGTCGTGCCAAATCGCGGGATTCGTCGCTTGCTGCTGCTGGCGGTCAAAAAACGCAATCGCGGGAAACAGCGTTGTGAGCCGATTGCTTCCATCGTACACACCGACTGTCGCCGTCGTCACAATCGCTTCGCCGTCAATGACACCGGGCTGCAATCCTTCATAGACGAGCGTGTAGCCGTTCGTCGTCCATGATTCGCCTTGCGCCATCGCGCGTACCTCATCCGTTCCATAAAAACGCGAGCCGATGATTCCGAGCGCGAGAAGAAAAACAGAGAGGTGAACGAGATAGCCGCCATAACGGCGATGATTGCGATTGACCAGATTCAGCAGCGCGGTGAAAAAATTCTCATTCGTATTTTTTTGCCGCGCGCGCGCCGCCAGAAAAATATCACTGCTCGTCGTCGTGACTGAAAACGCGAGCAGCGCAACCGCAAACAACGACAGCGGGTCACGCGCGCCCAACCCAAAACCGATTGCGGTGAGAATTGTCGTAAGCGCGAGCGGCACAAGCATCTTGCGTCCCAACTTGGCAAGCGTCGCGCCGCCCCAGCCGATGAGCGGAATAATTCCCATTATCAAAACTATCAATCCAAAAATTGTGCCGACGACGAGATTATAGTACGGCGCGCCGACGGTGAGTTGCTGCCCCGTGATGACTTCGCTCAAGATGGGCCACACGACGCCAATCAAAACCGCAATCGCCGCGCCGAGAAACAAAACATTGTTGATGAGAAAAAATACTTCGCGCGACAAGAGCGAGTCAAATCCATTTTCACTTTGCAATTTGTCGAGACGGAAAAATAACAGCGCCGTCGCGGCGAGCGTCATCAACGCGGTGAAGCCCAAAAACAGTGGACCGATTTCCGATTGCGCGAACGCGTGCACGGATTGAATGACGCCGCTGCGCGTGAGAAATGTTCCGAACAGCGTGAGCGCGAACGCGATGATGATGAGACCCATGTTCCACACTTTTAACATGCCCTTGCGTTCTTGCACCATCACCGAATGCAAAAACGCGGTGCCGACGAGCCACGGCATCAACGCGGAATTTTCTACCGGATCCCAACCCCAATAACCGCCCCAGCCCAACACATCGTACGCCCAACGCCCGCCGATGAGCAGACCCAAAAATAAAAACATCCAAGGGATGAGCGTCCAACGTCGCGTCGCGCGAATCCACGAATCATTCAAGCGTCCCGACAACAACGCCGCCATCGCAAAACAAAACGGAATCGCAAACCCAACATAGCCGAGATACAACAGCGGCGGATGAATGGACATGAGCGGATGTTGCAGCAGTGGATTCAACCCCGCGCCGTCAACCGGAATCACTTGCATTTTTGCAAACGGCGATGTGATGAATGCGAGCAAAAAGGAAAAGAAAACTTGAATGAACATCAACACGCTGACCACGTACGGCATGAGGTCATGATTGCTTTCCCATTTTTTCAAAACGACGACCAAACCGTACAGCGCGAGAATCCATGACCAAAACAAGAGCGAGCCGCTTTGTCCGCCCCACAGCGCGGTGAACGTGTACGGAAAAATCGGCAAATCGCGCGAGGTGTGATTTGCCACAAGCGCAAGCGAAAAATCGCGCGTGATTAGCGCGTACGAAATCGCAACCATCGCCACCGTTGACAAGCCGCCAAAGACGATGACGCCATTCCGCGCGCTGTTCGCCAATTCGGGAAGGCGTTTCCGTCCGCCGATGTATCCCGCAATCACGGAATAGACCGCGACGACAAACGCGACGGTGAGAGAGATTGTGCCGAGAGTTGTCATCTATTGCCATGGTGACACAGTGACACGATGAATCATGTCGCCTTGTCACCGTGTCACCTGCTCACCTCTTGATCACTGCCCGTAATTCACATTCCCCTGCGTCTTGCTCGAATCGTACCATTCCAATTTCGATTCATCGTACTTGCTCGGACAGCGCGCCAGAACATTCGTCGCGGTGAACGTGCCGTCGGAATTCATTTTCCCTTCGGCGACCACTTCGACCGCGCGGTCAAAGGTGTCAGGCACAACGCCCGTGTACGAGACGGGCAACGTACTCGTGCCATCGGTGAGAACAAAAGAAATCTTGTTTTGCTTGACATCTTTTTGCACCGAGTTCGCTTCGAGTTGTCCCGTGACGCGCGCGCCCTGCCCAATCGCGCTGTTGCCGCGCGCGCGCAGTTCCGAAACGTTCATCGCCCACTGGCTCGTTTGCGTCAAACCAAAAAATATCAAGTACCCGATGACGCCGAAAATGACGACCGCGCCGAGCAGATACTTGAATTGATACTTCGGTTTCGCTTTTGCTTTGTTTTGAGATAGAGTGGAAGTTGCCATTTCGTTTTTCCTGATTTCTCTTGCATACGTGAGGTTGCCGACCAAATTCGCGGTGGGCAGAGTGGCAGGTATTCTAACATCCTGAAAAGTGACTGTCAATTAAAATCGCGTTCGACAAACAAGAAATAATACAACTCAGAAAACAAAAAACCGCCCTCATCAAGAGGACGGCTGTATTTATGGAAATGCTCGCCATTCAAGAAAATGATCGTGCGCTGTAACAGAATCAGTATCAGGATCGCGACTCCATGCAATCCATTTCGGAGATACCGCGACAGCATCGTACGCCTGCTTCGCATCGGGTAAAGAATTTTTGAGCATTTGTCCCTTTTGGAGGTCATACACAAAAAAGAGTGAAAAACCATTTGGGTACCAATAGATAGAATCCTCGATAAGAAATGGGTCAGAGGGTTCTGCTACGGGAGCTTCAAGCACACGTTTTTCGTTGTTGGTCAAATTGATTATTACAATCCGATGCCCAAGTGAGTAACGCCGCCCCCCTTTCCATATCAACCATTTCGAATTGAATTGTGGCATGCTACTCGTCCCGTTATTTGTGAGCACAGTTCGATTGTTCGTTTCTAAATCAATTCGAAAAATGTTATTTCCCCCACCTTTCTCTTCTGGAAGATCTTGTTCCACGATTAAGGTTCTGCCAACCAATTTTGGATTTGACCATTTGTAATTTGCTTCGATACATTGACCGTCAATTTCATGCTGCTCATCGGTTTGTAGATTTTGCAACGAGAGGATTGTCTGCACACAGTTTTCCGATTTGGATTCAGAGGTGCGTGCGAACACAATCCACTCACCATCTACACCATAGTCAGGGCCCGGTGCAGATGCGGGGTCATTATCTTCCAGAATGATCTTGTCCAGCCCAGTGCGCAGATTCAATGCGCGTATTTGCCAAACCGAATTGTCATTTTCACGCGTGTCAGTAAAAACCAACCAATCTCCACTCCGAAGAACATCGTAGCTTCCAAGATAGCCATCATTGAAATTACTAAAATGAGATGTTGCTATCGTCTCAATTTTGCCTCCTGCAAGTGGATACCGCAAGATTCGATTTGAGTTTGGTGCAGGAGTCCAATAAATGAACTCATCATCAAGGACAATTTTTGTTGCGACCTGTTTTTCAAGACGTAATGAATGAACTTTGGAGGTTGTTGGAGTAACCCATACTTGAGGAATGGTGGGCAGAGGTGTTGGCAACGTAGTGCGTGTAGCAATGGCAGTTTTCGTTGGTTGCGAAATAGAGTTGCTGGTTGCAATGAGCGGCGGTGAGACAAGTAGTGTAGGTTCAGGACTCTCCATTTCCGGTAAGGCTGTCTTGGTAACCAAAATATTGGTGTTTGCATTAGATGGAACCGCTGGACCTGGGTTCGGACCTGTGGAACAGGCAGTAACAACGACAAGCCATGTCAAAAGAAGAAAATGCTTGGCTAAAAGATGTGAAGCATAAAGATTCATAAAAATTTTTGGACTCGCAACGAGGAGGTACTTGGTCAGTACCTCCTCGCTCCAAGGATAGTTACCAGACTTGAGAGTTATTATTGTTTTCGTGTGCCTTGACGCGCTGATAAAAACTAGTCAGACCTACCACATTTTTATACAAAGCGAATCTTTGTATTGGTAACTCCCCACGTTGGGTCAATACCCTCATTGCTTCCAATTTTGTCGAATAGTTCCAAAGTTGTGGGAGTCGAATCATTTGGTAGAACAAGGTCATAAATTTGTGCTCGAGTTAGTCGTGCGCTCAATATCACAAGTGTGGCACCAGGACCACAATAATTGCGATGCGCGTAGTCGTTAGGTTCACGATATGTGCCAATTGCCAGAACATGAGTACCAAGACTTTCAGGAGATTCTGGATCAGGACCGTATCGTTCTTGCAGGTGGGTGTCAGCAGCTGCAATCTTTTGAGCAATTGCAACAAGCTCCGCTTGACCGGGAACATAATCCGGATCTACTCCGTTTCGCATTTCTGGCGATGTATCCTCTGGAAAGGGATCCTCTGCCAAAATAATAGTGGATGATACGCTCATCCAGAAGAACACAAGCCCGAACAACAGAACTGCTTTTGCAAGACGCATTTCAGACCTCCATAAATTATGTTTTCATCGCGGGTTATGCGATGGTGACTTATTCTACTCTCATTTGCAAATGAAATGCAACTTGTTTAGATCCCGACATTGCGTAAGTGTCGTACTTTGGTTCAGCAGGGATCCAAAAGAAACTATGCGGCGTAGTACGAGTAAGGAGAAAGGGTCCACCAGCACACACCACCCACATTCAAAGTTGATGTTACCCAAATCTACACGCTGGAAAAACGGTGACGTGGCATCACCCACAACGCGTGGGCTAAACCCTATGGGGGATGACACGTCAGGCGCGGCGGTGGCGCGAGTCTTTGACAAGCCATCGCACACTCCACTAGAATCCCGCCAAGTGGATACGCGCACAACCATCCAAGTGAGCTTGCACGAAGCGAACGCGGAGGAAATTCTCTCTGACGAGATGCTCGCCTCGCGCATTGCCGCGCGTGATATGCAAGCGTTTGGACAAATCTATGACCGCTTTGCCCAACCCGTTTTTGCGATGGCGGGACACATGCTCGGCGTGAATGAAGCCGAAGAAGCCGCGCAGGAAATTTTTATGCGGCTCTGGAACAAGGCGTCTCAATATGACCCGGCGCGCGGACCCTTTAGCCACTGGTTCATGTCCATTGCGCGGAATCATATCTTGGACAAATTGCGCGCGCGCAGCGAGCGTATGCGCGT
>CALMZO010000398.1 GCA_937870825.1 uncultured Chloroflexota bacterium
AGCGAACGCGCCAACACGCGCGCGCGTGCTTTGGAACATGCAGTTCAAAATTGTGAACGGGAAATAATCTGCGAGGATTTTTATGATTCGTTTTCCGCGTCGGTTACAACTTGGTTTTCGTCCGTGGTACGGACTCACGCTGCGACAACTCGGCTATCTCTTGTTTGCCGCGATGCTCGCGGGTTTGGTGATCTTGTCAGGTCCGACGCGCGGTGTGGAATTTATCGCGCGCATCGTCGTCGGATTATTGATTATTGGCATCGGCGTCGCGCTCGCGTTTTTTCGCTTGAATGGTTTGACGCTCGAACGTTGGCTTGTCGCGCGTGTGCGATTCTTTTTTCGTCCACAGCGTCGTGTGTGGACGCGCGGAGAGGGACGACGCATAGATGCCAACGCGGATTTGCAATATGACGAGCCAAAACCCAATCCAGCACCGCAACCCACTGCCGCGCCAACATCGAAACGCGCGCGCAATCCTGCCATGCCTCTCGTCTCAAATATTCCGAAAGAAGCGGTCATTGTTTTTGCAGACCTCGCGATGATAGTGGCGCTCTTTGCGCTTACGCTATATTTGAAAGATGGCGGTTGGATTGAACTCATAGCGTGGTACATCAATTTATCGAGCAGATGAGAAGATGAAGCTTCCATTTTCATTTGGGAAAAAGAGTCGCGCCGCGCCAAATGGCAAAGACAGCGCGAACGCGAAAAAAGTTGCAATTCCATCAACGCAAGAGCATGTGCTTTTGCGCGATGTGCGCGAGCAAATCGCCATTCTCAAAACGGGCGATATGGCGGCGTTGATTCAAGTGGAGGGGATTGATTTTGCGCGGCGAACGGATGCAGACCGCGCGGGTCTCATCGCGCAGTTTGAAAATTTTCTAAACACACTGCGCTTTCCATATCAATTCACGGTGGGACGGCAGCGTCAGCCGTTGGAGGAATATCTCGCGTATCTGGAGGAAATTGCGAAAAAGCACATTGACGCGGGGCAAAAACTTTACGCACTCTTTTTGTACGACAATGCCGCGTTCATGCTCGATGTGACGCAACATGTGAATCCTCAGATTCCGTACTATCTCATCACGATTCCGTACGACCCAATTCCGCCCGATGACCGCGCACGTCGAAATCTTGTTCTCACACGCGAACGCTATGAACGCGGCAGAGAGGAATTATCGCACCGCTGCGACCAAGTCAGTCGCGCATTAGCACGCGTCGGACTAACATGCCGTCGCCTCGGCGATGAGGAGATTGCAGTGGTGATGCACCGAGTTTATCACCCGAACATTCCTGATTATCGCGTGCCGCCGATCATGCGGCTCAGGTCTTATATTCAATCGAATAGGCAAGGGCGAGTGGAACTATCTCTGAAGCTGCAATCGTAGGTTCTTGAAATAGCCAATTGATTCACCATAGGTCTTCACTCCCACTCCACCATTCGGATATTCTACCAGACCGTCATATTGAAGTACGAGCTGCTCATCCAGAAAGAACTGGAGTGTTGACCCCCGTGTCTCGGCTCTGAATTGATACCATCTGTTTGTATCGAAATGATAACGCGTATCTGTCAGTTTGAATGCTCCATCGGTGATCCGAAAGAAGGTTACATAGCTATCCTTACCGTAGAGAGCGACCTGATAGTAGTGACCTTGGTCTTGCTCTTCAGGCTGCTGAGGTCGAATGTCTTGAATATGGAACAAGACGGTAATATTTTGATTTTGGTTGTTGTCAAATTTAACTTGCCCGGAAAAGTTGTAGTCCCGCCAGTTAGCTCCTGGCGAGGCCACATAGCGCCCCTCTTTCCATTGTCTTTGACCGGGAGTAGTACTGACCAAAACATCTTGCTCTTGACTCCATTGCCCATCAACAGCATGCCAAGTTAGGAGTTGTTCGTCAGAAGGGGGAAGAGCATCTGGAGTGACTGGGACCGCTCGTGTAACTGGCACAACTCGGGTAACAGGGACTACTTGGGTCACTGGCACGACCCGAGTGATTAGTATTATTTGGGCGGTCGTAGGTGTTGGTGATGCTTGGGCTACCTCTTCGATGGACGCTCTTTGACCGCCACCATACAACACTGATGCAAGCCATATTAGGAGAGCTACGGGTGCAACTACAAAAATAAGGGTCAGAACTAACAATCCTAGAGGAGAAGCATCTTCGACATTTCGGAATGGCCCCTGAAGATTTTTTAACGACGCATAGTTCTCGCGTAGTTGCAAAGGGGAATACAGTGCGGAAGCAATAACCAGCAATACGATGACGAAAACGAGCCAGCCTGGCCATCCTAATTTTAATGCTATTTGAGGCGTAAACAGGATGGCTGCAAGAATGCCTAGTACAACGCATAAAATAACCCAAAGTGTTACACCCTTCATTTTCCACTCCGCCTTTCTAGCAATATCTGAAAATGAGCAATTGGCTGGGGTTGATCTGTTGTTTTGTCTGCGACGAGCAAATTGCACGGAAAATGCCTTGCGTGCGCCAAGTGGTGTAAGAGCTATCACCCCGATCGCACCACCGCGCGATATCGCTAAACATAATTCAATAATGAAAATTGGCGAAAAAATAATGAGCGGAATCCGACCAAGATTTTCTGATACTGCTTCAGTTTGCGAAAGAAGGCAATATCAGATTTTACATCATAACAATGTCTCTGTGCAGATTTCTTGCAAGTCCGCTGAAAGATAAGGCATGAGCAAAACCCATCCTCCCAAAAACATAGTTCAACTTGTCATCAGTTACATAGATTGGATTCTTGGCGGTCCTTCGCCAAAAACGCGCGTCAAGAAAAGCGGTGCGTCGTCGGACGTGAACGCGAGATTCGGAACGCGTTCACAAGTAGATACAACGCGACAATCGCGCGAAGAATCCCGCGCCATCCCCGCCGACATCGAAACGCGCATCGGCGAAACGACCGAAATCGGCGCAGCACTCGAAATCGGGATACGCGACCTCGTTGACCACATCGCGCCGGGTGGAATGCAGATTTATTCAGATTGCATCGAGATTGTTGGCGAAGCATGGGTGCGCGTTTGGTTCATTGAGGACATGCCGCCGGTGATGGGACGCGCGCAATTGGAATCACTCTATAACTTTCCCGCCGAGATTCGTCACAGTTTGCAAATTCTTCCGCTCGACAAAAGCGCAGTACGCGAACAATTGCGTCAGCGCCGCACATCGCTGCACGCGGAAATGATGACGCGCCAACGACAGGGACGCCTCGCCGATTTCAACGCGCAAGATGAATTGGGCGAAACCGAACGCACGCTGTACGAACTCGAATCCACACATCTGCCGCCGCAAGAATTGTTGTGGACGATTGCGCTGTATGCGTCGAACCGCGTCGAACTCGACAACCTCTCGCGCAAACTGGAAGATTA
>CALMZO010000399.1 GCA_937870825.1 uncultured Chloroflexota bacterium
AAATGGAGACGCGACAAAAAAAGAAAACGGTGAGCATGATGCTCGCCGTTTTTATCCTTGTCGGTTGTCGGGCAACGCAAAGGCGTGCCGCGAACCATTCCGCGTTCGTGTTTGCTCTGTGGAAAATCGCGTGCACAGCCGCGTTCGATGAACAGGGCAGATGAGACAGCGCCTCGCCAACGAGAGCGCACGCACCCCAAGTCGGTTTGGGATGCACTATGGACTGAATTCCAAAAACGCGGTGACTATGTTCGGGTCAAAATGTGTTCCTGCCAGAGAGAGTATGTACTCTCGCACTTGGTCTTCTGCCCAGGCTTTCCGATACGGACGGTCAGAACGCAACGCGTCCCAGACATCGACAACGGCAAACACGCGCGCGGCGAGCGGAATTTCTTCGCCTTTCAATCCTCGCGGGTAACCGGTGCCGTCCCATTTTTCGTGATGACAATATGGGATATCGAGCGCAGGACGAAAGTAATCAATGGCTGACAAGAGCTCATACGCGAGGGTCGGGTGTATTTGCATAATCGCTCTCTCTTGTTCGGTCAAGGGACCCGGTTTGAGCAAGATGCTGTCCGGCACGCCCAGTTTGCCGATGTCGTGCAAGAGCGCGCCGCGCCGCACATGAACAAGTTCTGTATCGCTCATTCCAATCTGGCGCGCCAACTGCCAGGTCACGTCTGCCACGCGCCGGCAGTGTCCTTCGGTCTCTTTGTCGCGGACATCCATTGCGCGCGACCAACCTTCTATCGTTTGGTTGTATGCCAGCGCAAGTTCCGCATTGGATTTTTCGAGTCCTTGAAACAATTGGGCATTGTCAATTGCGATCGCGGTCTGTTCCGCAAAGGTTTCGAGAAACTCGCCCCATTCCGCGCTCACCTCAAAGTGCGAACGATGAAATATCTCCAGGACTCCTTTTACCTCACCCTTGACAATGAGGGGCACTGCATAGAGCACGACAAATTTCTCTGCTTGAATCATTTCCGCGCGCGCCAAGAGAGGGTCCGGTTGTTGCAGATTCGCAACGTGTACGATTCGACGTTCCAACACCGCGCGCCCCGCGTACCCTTCACCGGGTCGCAGCGAGGTTCGACCAATGTGCGCGGTAGTGAATCCATAGTGCGCGCCGGACCGCAACACCAATTTGAGCGGGTCGAGCAGCAAGACATTAACCGCATCCACTTGCAGATATTTCGCCGTCATTGTGACCACAATTCGCAGAATGGTATTCAAGTCCACGCTGCTTGCGATGGCGCGGTCAATTTGACGCAAGGCGGCGAGGCGCTCCAATTGCTGGTGAACATGTTCTTCGACACGCTTCCGGTCTGTCGTATCGCGAATGATCGAAAGAATTGCTTTGGGCTGTTGCTCTTCGTCGTAAAGGAGGCGTGAGTTGGAATGCCGAAAGCGATAGCTGCCATCGCGGTGGCGCACACGATATTCGGTGGCTGTCGCGCCGGTGGTAAAGAGTTTCTCCAATTCTGTCCAAACGTTCACCAAGTCATCGGGATGAACGATGTTTAGGAAACTCAAGTCGTCATCCGCGCCGACCTCATAACCCAAACCGGTATAAAAGGCGGAATTTCTGAAAAGGTAATTGCCCTGCAGGTCGGTCAAGAGAATTACATCGTCCGCCGTTTCGACCAGGGTGCGATACGCTTGCTCGGATTTTTTCAGCGCGGCTTCGATACTCTTGCGTTCCGTAATGTCGCGATTCACACTGACATAGCCCGTCAATTTCCCCGCCGCGTCCTGCAGACCCATCGCCGCGATCTCGACGGGAAAACGCGTTCCATCTTTGCGGAGTTGAGTCGCTTCCCCGCGATATTTTCCGTCTTGGGCGAGGGGGTTCGACCCCTGCGGGCTTGCCGTGTCCGGAAACTGTGTTTGAAATAGTTCAATTGTATTTCGCCCAATCACCTCGCTCGCGTTCCACCCATACATGGCTTCGGCTGCCGCGTTCCATTCGGTCACACGGTTTTCTGCATCGGATGCCACAATTGCATCATTCACATTTTGGAGCAAGAGAGCTTGATATCGCAGCTGCGCTTCGACGCGTTTGCGCTCTGTGATATCGCGATTCACGGTATTGTAACCGTACGGTTTGCCGTGTTCATCGCGCATCATCGCCACATGGACTTCGACATCCAGCCATGTGCCGTCGGCGCGCTGATGTTTCACTTCGCCAACAAATTCCCGTTGCGCGTCGAGTTGTTCAAGGACATCGTCGCGTGTCAGGTCGTCGTGGTATCGAGTGCGAAAAAGATCCGGCGCACTTTTGCCGATGACCTCTTCCGCTTTCCAACCGTACACCTCTTCCGCCGCGCAGTTCCAGGTGGTGAGGACAAATTTCTCGTCGCTGGCAATCACGGGGTCGCGTACCTGGTCCAACAAGCGCGCCTGAGCGGCAATTTTTGCTTCCGCCTTTTTCCGTGCGGTAATATCTCGCGCGATGCCCTCGATGGCGCCGAGTTTTCCATCGCCATCATAGAACGGTACATTCCGTAGTTCCATCCAAAGAATTGAACCGTCTTTGCGAAGGCAGCGGAAAATGATTGGCGCCTGAATAATGTCGCCTTGCAGGCTGAGGTTTTCCAACAAAGGGCGGTCGTCAGGATGGACCATTTTGAGACCGAGGTCGGGGTCGGCGTAATGTTCGGCAGGGGTGTAGCCCGTCATGTTGACTGCAATCGGATTGACGTAGGTGAAACCGCGTTTGGGCGTGAACTCGTAGCGATAAATCAAGTCTTGAGAATTTTCGATGAGTCGTTTGAAAGCGTTATCGTTGTTGCTTTGCGGCTCGCGTGTGTGGCTTGGTGTCGGTGAGCACTGTCCCGTCAATTTCAAAATCGCCGTGACGAGTGTTTGCGACATGGAGCTTTTGTGTACAAACGCATCAACGCCCGCTTGCAATGCCGCCGCGCGATAACTGTTTTCATCCAGCATCGTCAGGGCAATGATTTTCACTTGCGGCAACTGCTCTCGCAAAAGGGGAATCAAATCGAGTCCGGAACTGTCGCCAAGATTCAAGTCAAGGAGAATGACATCTACGGCATCGGCGCGCGTTTTAGCGAGCGCTTCCGCGCCGTCGGCGGCAGTGCTGACGACAAAAAGGGATTCTTGAAAATGGAGAAACTCGCCCGCGGCTTGGACAAAGGGCGCACTATCATCCACCAGCAAGATACGGATGGGTTTGTTCAAAAGTGCCTCGTGCATGATGCAAAAATTCTCAGCTTGAACCATACCAGAGGCGGGGGCAACACGATATTCGCGGATGTACGGTATTTCGCTTGGATATTTACCTTATTTCGGATGAAAATACCATGTAGTGTGAGCTATTCCACGAGCCCGCGTTTGAGCGCATATTTCACCAGCTCGGTCTGCGTCTTCAAGCTCAATTTTCGCATTAGATTGTTGCGATGCATTTCGACGGTGCGCGCGCTGAGCGACAAGGTTTCGGCGATCCGGGGGTTACTGAAACCTTGGGCGGCGAGCTGCAAGACCTGGTGTTCGCGCGGCGTAAGCGTGGTGTACGGGTCCTCGACGCGCGCGGCATGCGGATATTGAAGACGCTCGACGAGGTCGCCGCGCGCCATGACGCGGTGCCGGCGCAGATCGCGCTCGCCTGGCTGATGGCAAAGCCGGACGTGACGGCGCCGATCGCAAGCGTCACCAGCCTCGCACAACTCGACGAGATCATGCGGGCGCCGCGCATCAAGCTCACCCGCGAGGATATCGCGGCGCTCGACGCTTCCGGCGCCTGAAGCGTCAGGCCGCGCGCTTGGCGGTGGCCTTGGCGGAGAGCTGGCCGACCTTGATCTGATTGCGGCCGGCGGCCTTGGCGGCATAGAGCAGCTGGTCGGCAAAGGCGACCAACGTCTTCGCCTTGACGGTCAGGTCGTTCGCGGTGGCAA
>CALMZO010000400.1 GCA_937870825.1 uncultured Chloroflexota bacterium
TATTCCTCGCGCGAGACGAGCGCAATGACGCCGCGTTGAATTTTCAAGTCTTTGACGCCTTCCACGCGCACGGTTGCGCGAATCGTTTCCCCGGGCGCGTAAATTTTGTTTGCGCGGTCGGGCGTGATAGTGAGATTGGCTTTACCGCCTTTGAGAAAATCGAACATGATGATTCCCTATTTCTTTTGTGCGCGGATTCATTGTGGAGAATTCGCGTCGAGTTTGATTACGTTCTTGGCTTGCAAGCCCTTTGGACCTTCAACGACATCGAAACTGACACGGTCACCTTCTGACAGCGTGCGAAATCCTTCTGCGATGATGGAGGCATGATGTACGAAAACATCCGCTCCTCTTTCGCGCACGATAAAGCCGTATCCTTTTGCGTCATTGTACCATTTGACTGTGCCTTGCTCTGCCATGCTCTCTCTCTATGAACTTAACTTTGACATGCACGCGACGATAACGTCACATCCTTCTTTTTTAATATCGCTCACACTTTTAGCGGAGTGCTCGGACTGTCTGCTTCGCTCAAGTTGTCACGCCGGGAGTTTGAATGCTTCATCGAGAAAGGTTACTTCCGGTGGTGCGGTGAGTCCCGCGCGCTTTGTAGCAGCGCGAAATTCTTGCGATTGAAACATTTGCTGCGCGCGTTGCTTATCCTCGTATGCACCGACAATGACAACTTGATTCGGATTGTCAGAGCTGCGATAAACAGTCACGCCCTGCGAGCCGTACTGTTGACGCAGTGAACTTGCTGCGGTAAAGCCCGCTTTCCATTTTTCGAACTCTTCAAAATTTACTCGGACGAGTACGTGCGTCATGTTGAAAATTCTCCTTCTTTACACTACGAACTTGGTGAAAACGGTGATGTTGTGAACATTATTTCTGAGTCCGCCAAATTCAAATGTTTTGTAATCCGCTGTGTTTCTCTTGGCATCGTTGACGAGTTCGGCTGCAATGGCACCCAAGTCTTCTGAACTGATATCGCTCACGCCAAAGAATTTATATTCGCTTCCCACTGCGGCAACATACTTATCCGCCAAGTCTCGTTCCACACCCTTTCGCTCGAGCGACGCCGCAAAACGCTCTGCGCTGAACGGGCTTGCCGTGCCTGTTGGGTCAGTCACTTGTAGATTGAGTTCTGTTTCCATACGAGTCTCCTGTTTGGTCAATTCTCCTTCGCTTGTTTTGGCGGATAAGCAGATTGCTACGCGTGTTCCAAAACCTTTTGCGTCAGCCACGCATTGACCAAGGTCTCAATTGAAACACCTTGTCGGCTCGCGGATTCTTCGAGCTTCTCGCTCAATTCGGGCAACAAGGTAATTGTCTGTTTGGGTCTGGGACTCGCATCAAGTTGAATTTCAAACTCAACCTCATGCGTCAAGTTATCATAATCTGCTGTGCTATGTGTATCCCAGAATTCCACGATGTCTTCCAGCGTCTCGAATTCGGGGATGGGGTCACGAACTTTTTTTGCCATATTGCTTGCGCTCCTTGTCATCCAAATCGCGCGCGCTGAGGATGAGTGCGCGATGATTTTGCTTGTAAATGAAAAACACAGTCAGGTAACGTCCTTCTTGTGCGCGTCCATACGCCGCGTACACGCTTTCCTTTTTGTTTTTGCGTCCCTTGGAAATGAATCGAATGTACGGACGGTGGTTCATCACAAATGTCACTTGCTCTTGCGAAACATTGTGCTTTTGTTCGAGTTTGTCAACAACCTCTTCAAGCCAAATTAGATTGCGAATGAGCATTTGTGTTCCCCACTCAAATTATACTCGCACTTCCGAACTTGAATAAGGCCAATGGGAACAAAACAGTTAAGCGGATAAACGGATAGGAGACTCACTCATCCGCTCATCCGCTTTCCCTATCCGCTGGCGGCTATCGCTACAACGGGATGCCCTTCTCTTTCAAAATCGCCTCCACTTTCGACGGCGTGATGGAATCATTCACGACCCAATAATCTCACCTCTGGCAATTCCGCATCATCATACGGTGGTTCGAGATTCCGTCGCATCGCTTCCAACTTTTGCTTTATTTGTTCGTTTGCGATTTCAAACAATGTCACGAGCGGTTTGTCGAACGTCAAGAACTCTTGGACGCCGAGAAAACTGCCTTCCTCATCCGTTCCAAAAGTGCTGATGCCAAGTACCCGCGCGTCTTCGCGTGTAAAGCCAACGCGTTGCAAACGACGCGACCATCTGCGCCAATAGTGAGTTGGGACAATGATTTCAATGCGGTCACGAAAATCGCGGACATCGGGATATTTTTCTTCAAGGGGCTCAATCACATTGTCCGTTGCCGCAACAATAAAAATTCGTTTGCCCTTCAGCGTTTCACCGTTTAGCAGTTCGAACGCGACTTGTTCGTCTCTTGTGAGTGGTATAGTGAGCGCGCGTTTCGCGAGCGCGGAGAGAAAGTTGCGCGCCACGTTCTTGTCGAGGAGAACGCGGTTTGAGTTTGACATCTACGCCGTCCCCATATTTTTTTTCAAGTTTCTTCCATTCTTTCTCTTCCAATTTTGTCCACACCTGCTCTTGTTCCGCGTCGGTCATTGCTAACCATTCTCCAACAGTCAGCCCGCCGATAAACGGGTCATTCATTGATGGAGTGGAAGAGCTTGCTCGCGCTCCAACCCCCGCGCGCAATGATGTATTGTTCGTCTTGTTCGGCTTGTCGTGCGGGGCAGGCGCTCCAACCGCAAGCTCTTCGAGCGCGCGAATAACTGTGCGGGTAACAGTTTCAAGGATTTTTTCTTGTGGGATATTTTTCTTATCGAGTTGCCGCACAAGTTGTGCAGGAACAATGATTTGTAAGTCACTCATTCCGATCTCCCCATTCAATGATGAGGCAACCATCAACCCGTTGCCCTGTCATTTTACGCACCGTTTTTCAATTCCTCAGCGTACTGAGCAAATTGCCCTGTTTGGTCTGCGAGCATTTTTGAGAACCTAAAACACATATCGATCCACTGAAGCTCGCTAAACGCGTTGGGGTCTGCAACCAAATCACGGAAATCCTGGGCTGTCTTGTCATAAGCTGAGATTCCGTCCATGATGTTTGCAACCCGAGATAGAGCAGCCCGCGCGTCATTTGACGTGGTTCCCTTGCTAAGCATTCCTCCACATGAAACTGCAACCATAGAAGCTAGAACCATCATCTCAGAAGGGGACACGGATTCAAAAAGTTTTTGTTTCGCTTCCCGCGAGTTTGTACTGCCATCGGATTGCTCGATTAGGGTAATCAATCTATCAACCGATGAAGATGGTTGTGCTGTACCCCTAAAGCACCAGCGCACTCAGCCGCTTTGTATCTGTTGTCGTAGCATTCCCTGAAGAGTTGGAAAGCTCGTTCAAAATCCTTGGCGATATTTGCTTGGTTACCCAATTCGAATTTCTTAGCATTTATTTCTTCAAATTCCTTGGACGCCACGATGATGTTCTTAGAGTCGACGCTGTTGTATGTTTGGCAGTTGGGACATTTAACTGCGGTGATGCTTTTGTAGCGTATTCCGTCTATCCGATTATGTTCGCATTTTCCACACATTATCTTCGCAAGGAAATTGTCGTTTACGTCCCTTGCTGCCATTTGTAGACCAAAAATGCTGTATGGGGCTACTATACCTTCACATTGTGTTAAATTGATGTTCGTTTGCCACGGACGAAGCTGTTCAAGAAAGAGTCCCATGATGTCAGTTCCCCAGTTTCCATCCGTAGTCTCAACAATCACGTAGTAGTTCTTTTGGTCAACCTTTGTCGCCGCTAGGAATGACTTGGCAACTTCAGGGTCGTTGCATGAGTAAACCTCGTATGTTCCGTCGCCAATCCGCTCCTTGCGGACAAAGGTGGGGTGTGTGCTTTGCACTCTGCCTCCTCAATTTTATATCTGGAGTAGGGGCGAAATATACTCCGCCCCTACTGTGTTTATCTGCGCCTCTGTAGTGTAATCCTACATCGCCACACCCTTCTCCTTCAAAATCGCCCACACTTTTGGCGGCGTAATCGGAATGTCAATGTTCGTCACGCCGAGATGTGAAAGCGCGTCAACGACCGCATTCGCAATCGCGGGCGGCGCGCCGACGGTGGCGCTTTCACCGACACCTTTCGCGCCGAACGGATGATGTGGGGAAGGCGTCACCGTTTTGTCCATTTCCCAGCGCGGAGTTTCGACGGCGGTTGGCAAAAGATAATCCGAGAACGAACCGGTGAGATTCACGCCGTTCTCGTCGTACACAATCTCTTCCAACAGCGCGGGCGCCATGCCCATCGCCAAACCACCGGCGATTTGTCCGTCAACGATTTGCGGATTGATAATCGTGCCGCAATCGTCCACCGCGACAAAGCGGCGAATTTTCACTTGCCCCGTGCCGCGGTCAATGTCAACGACACAGATGTATGCGCCGAACGGGAACGTGAGATTTGGCGGGTCGTAATAGTCCACCGCTTCGAGCCCCGCCTCCATGCCTTGCGGATGATTCGTGTACGCCGCGAACGCGATTTCTTGAATTGTTTTCGCGCGGTCCGACGAACCCTTGACGAAAAATTTCCCCTTTTCCCATTCCAAATCTTCTTCGCGCGCTTCTAACAAGTACGCGGCGATTTTGCGCGCCTTGTCTTTGATTTTGCGCGCGGCTACTGCTGTTGCTGCGCCTGATGTTGGTGTCGAACGCGACGCGTAGGTACCGAGTCCGTACGGCGCGGTATCCGTGTCGCCTTCTTCGACTGCCACATCATCTTCGGGAATCCCCAACTCTTCCGCGATAATTTGCGCGTACGTGGTTTCGTGTCCCTGTCCTTGCGATTTCGTTCCCAAGCGGCAATCACTTTGCCCGTCGGGTGAATGCGAATTTCCGCGCTGTCGAACATCTTGATTCCCAAACTGTCGAACGTGTGCGAAGGACCCGCGCCGACGATTTCGGTAAACGTCGAAATGCCGATGCCCATCAATTCACCTTTGGCGCGTTTTTCTTTTTGTTCTTGACGCAGTGCGTCATAACCGATGATTTGTTTCGCTTTGTCGAGCGCGGCTTGGTAATTGCCGCTGTCATATTCCCAACCCGTCGCGGACTTGTACGGAAATTGTTCGGGCTTGATGAAATTCTTTTCGCGCAGCGTCGTGGGGTCCATCTCTAATTTTTGCGCGAGGACATCCACCATGCGTTCGATGGCATGAACCGCCTCGGTCACGCGGAACGAACAGCGGTACGCGATGCCGCCCGGCGGTTTGTTGGTGTACACGCCGTCCACTTCGGCGAACGCTTTTTGGAAATCGTACGAACCTGTCGCAATCGAAAAAAGCCCCGCCGGAAATTTCGACGGATTCGCGGCGGAATCGAACGCGCCGTGGTCGGCGACGACGCCCATTTTCATCGCGGTAATTTTTCCGTCTTTCGTCGCCGCAAGTTCGCCGTGAATGTGATAGTCGCGCGCGAACGAATCGGCTTGCAAATTTTCCGTGCGGTCTTCAATCCATTTCACCGGCGCGCCCGTCAAAACGGAAGCAGCCGTCGCGAGAACATAACCGGGGTACACAGGAACTTTACCGCCGAACCCGCCGCCGATGTCGGGCGCGATGACGCGGATTTTGTGTTCCATCAAACCGAGATGCCCTGTCACCAATGCGACGACGGTTCGAATCGCGTGCGGCGCTTGCGTCGTCATGTAGAGCGTAAGATGTCCTTCGACGGGGTCCCACTTGGCGACACATCCGCACGTTTCCATTGACGCGACATGAATGCGCGGAATGTAAATGTCTTCGGCGACGACAACATCCGCGTTTGCGAGTTCATCATCCACCGCCGCGCGATTTCCAACTTCCCAATGCCAGATGCGATTCGATTGTTTGTCCGCGCGAATCACGGGCGTATCGGATTCGAGCGCCTTGTGCGGGTCGAGGACCGGGGTCATCGGCTCGTAATCCACTTCGACTGCCGCGACGCCATCGGCTGCCTCGTAACGCGACGTCGCTATCACCGCCGCGACTTCTTGCGCGTAATACATCACGGTATCCACCGGCAAGACCATTTGCTGGTCGCTCATTAGAACGGATTCCTATTTAACTCAAGGGACGAATGTGGTAAATTGCGCACCATGAATGCTTATTCCTCGGATTTG
>CALMZO010000401.1 GCA_937870825.1 uncultured Chloroflexota bacterium
TGCTTCAACCGTCGTCTGTGCGGCGCGGTATTGCTGATACATGAATCCGCCGTCAATCACAAGTCCAAGCATCACAATCGCAAGCGGAAACAGCAAAACGAATTGCACGAGATATTCACCGCGTTGGTCGTTCCACCACCTTTTGAACCGATTCATCATTGCATCTCCAACAGATTGAACCGCGTTAGCGTTCCCACCACGAACGCCAGGTTTGAATGCGTGACCATTGTGTTGTGCGGAGTGGAACCGCGGCGCCGGGGTGAAACAGCTGCACCATCGGAATGTCTTTCACCTTCAAGTTGTAATCGGTGCGGCAGCGCACCCACGCGCCGCGATCCCATTTGCCTTGCGGCGCAACCGTCAATCGAGCGGATGCCGCGCTCATTGAGAAACCATTCAACGTTTCGCGTCCAGCTGCAAGTCCCTGCCGTTGTCCATCATCTTGTCGTAGTGATTCCACTGCGGCGCGGCACGCGTCGTAACTTGCCATATCGAGCGCAATCGTCGCGTAGATCAAGCGCCCAAAGTAAATCAACGCGGCGAGGAGGAGGAACAGGAACGGGAGAATCAAAATAAATTCGACCATCGCCTGTCCGCGTTCCTCGTTGTTTCGCTTTATGAAAGTACGTTCCATCATTTCACCACCACCAAAAATTGGCGCCACGTTTGCCGATGGGTCCGCCGTAAAAGCGTTCGAGCCGTTGAAAACTGTGCGCGCGAATTGTGTATGGCAAATTGCCGATGAATGGAATAACAAACGTTTTGTTCGTCTTGACATCGCCGCGCACACTCTTGCGCGGATCCGTCACAAATTGAATTTGGTATTCGTTTGCGAATTTCCCCACGGCTGCTTGCAACATATCTTGAGAACGCGCTGCCCCTTCCGCCGCACTCCCGCCGCGAATTGCCGCGAGATACGTTCCATCGTGAACGGCGCCGGCGGCGGCGGCTTGATTCCACCACACCCAAAAGTACATGGCGATTGCGCCGCACAACATCAAAAAGACCGCGAGACTCGCCGTCCATTCGATGAGGTCTTGCCCGCGATGGTCGCGAACGAGTCGCTTGAAACGTTCGAGTAAAAAAAGAATTCGTCGCATACGCGTTTGGTGCTGTCGAGAGCTGCGGGAGGAGTCGCAGCCCTCGACAACAAAGCGAGCTCATTACTGTCCTGCGGCGGATTGCAGCGCGTTGTTTGCTTTGGTCAATACACTTTTGATTGTGGTGTACAGCGCGGTCAACACCGCGACGACACCAACGGCGAATGCGACAATCAACGCGTACTCGACCAAATCTTGTCCGCGATTGTCGCGGAAAAAGCGTTTGGTGTACGAAGACAGTGCCGTGATTGCAAGCAGCATGTTCGTCCACAGAACCATGACGAGCGGGGAATTTTTTAGAGTCAAGACCATTTCGGATTCTCCTTTTTCAGAATTGGCGCAAACCTGCGCGACTGACACTTGAATTGTTTTGCGGCGTTGCAAACCGCGTCTTGGAAAACTGATGTGCGTTAGACTTGGATCACCTCCTTTAGCGAAACAAAAAATATTGGGCGGCGAGAAAAATGCCCGGCCCCATTACAGCGATGCCGATTGCGGGGAGAATCAGCCCGCCGACGGGAATGACCATTTGTACGCCGGATGCAATACCGCGCTGTTCCATTTCTTGCAGCGCCTTGTCAATCATCATGTTGCCCAGATTGCGAAGCACTTCCGCGTTCGATGTGCCGGTGCGCGCGCTCGCGCGCAAGAGTTCGGAAAGCGTTACGACTTCAGGAATGTTCGGATTGCGTTCCTTCATTTGTTCCAACGCTTCGTCGAGCGTCATACCCTTTTGCGTGTCTGCCGTCACTTGGCGCAGTTCATTCACAAAGACACCGCCGCGATTACTGTACGCGAGATGCTGCGCGGCTTCACCCAACGAACCACCCGCCGCGCAAAACACTGCCATGCGATGCAAACTGAACGCCATTTCAAAACGCATCTGCTCTTCGCGTTTGCGAATCAATTGCATGAGTTGAAGGTCCGGCAGGAACGCGCCCAAGATGCCCAAACCGAACGCGAGATACAAAAAATTCGTGCCGCCGATGAGCGATGCTGCGATGCCGACGAAAAAGAGAAACAGCGCCATCGCCACTTTCCACGCGTACAAGTCGTACACCGTCGGATAACGCGCAGGATAACCCGCCGCGCGCAGTCGCGCTTCGTCCTTGTCCACGCGACGCAGCAACAGCGCGACGCGATAACTCAATCGTCCAAGCAGCGGACCAAACAAACGGTCGAGCAGAGGCGATGTGCGAACGATAGGAATTACACCGTGCAGCGGCTGCCCGCCCATCCCATTTTGCGCGAGACGCGGCTGCGTGATGGCGCGCCACATCAAAAAAATTCCGGTTGCGCCAATGAGCGCAATTGCAATGGTGGTGACAAAATCCATTTCGCGTTCCTTCTCCTATGCCAATGCGCCGAGCGGGTTCTGTCTCGCATCAAGTTGCACATTCGGCGCGTCCATGTATTCTATCGGACGCAGCGCGCGTGCGCCGAGCCGATTCATCAAGTAGTACGCGCTGAAACAAAGAATTCCAATGACGACAAGCGCAATTTGTCCGACGATGCTTGCGTAAAACGGGCGCTGCAAATCCGGCGCGGTCTGATTCAGAATCAAAATGAAAATGAAGGGGGCGATGCAAACGATGCGCGCTTCCCAACGAATGCGAACTTGGGCGGTTGCAATCCGCCGCCGCGCGGAGGTCAAGCCGCGCACCATTTCATTCATCGGCACCAACACGTCATAGAGTTTGCTGTTTTGCGTAATCGTTGCGGTGAGCGCTTCAATCAACCGGTCAAAAATCATGTCGCGGCGTTCGGCGGCGACGAGCTGCATTGCTTCAACGGTTGGCGTGCCAAGTGCGCGCAGGTCGCGCACCTTTTGAAAATCCGCGCGCACCGCGCCCGGTGCGCGTTCGGCGACAAAATCAATTGCCATGTCCATGCTCATCGAAGCGGCAGTGGCTTGCAGCAGCATGTCAATCACAGCGGCGATTTCTTCTTGATACTTGCGGCGGCGTTTGTCGCGGCGGTCTTCGAGATACGACCAATAGCCCGCGAACCCAACGCCCAAGCCAACCAGGAAACCCGTCCACGCGCCGATGCTCAAAAATAAAATCAGCCCAAGCGCGAGACTGCTGATGAGCGCGACGCGCAAAAATTCGGTTGCAGAAATATCGAGTTCCGCTTCGTTCAATTTGCGCTGCAAGCGTTTGAGAAACGGAACGCGCGTCCGCGCGCCATGAATGAGTTGATGCTGCGGCTTGATTTGCAGAACGAGGACGAGAATAAAAATTCCGAGCGCGCCCATAAAGGCGACGAGCATATTTGGCGCGTACCACATCATTCGGTTCTCCCTAATGGCGCTGCGTCAATCCGCTTCATTGCGCGCGGCAAAAATCGTTTCGGGTCAATCCCGTAATACACAAAGCATTGCATCAAGCGTTCGGGCAGCGGACGCATCGAGCGCACGAGTTTGTCTTGCTCGGTTGAAAAAATTAAATCGCGTGTGACGTTGATGCCTTCGGCGCGTCCTTCGAGCGCGGCGATTTCGCGCACAAAGCGGCGCGGCGCACTTCGACTTTGCTCAGTGTAGCGTGTCTGTCCGAGAAAAATTACGAGATGAAATCCCTGCGCAATCCATTCCGCCAGATACGCGGGATTAAAGTTCTGCGCTTCTTCGGCGAGCGCGCACAGTTGCAACAGACGCGTAATCGCATCCGTCGCCGAATTTGCGTGGACGGTTGTAATCGTGCCTTCGTGTCCCGTGTTGTTTGCCATCAACATGTCGAATGCTTCGCCTCCGCGCACTTCGCCCAACAGAATGCGATCGGGGCGCATCCGCAGCGCGTTGGCAACCAACTGACGCTGTGTGATGGGCTGCGCGGACTCGGACGTGTCTTCACGCACGGTGAGGTATTGCACATCTTCAATTTTCAAATCGAGTTCGCGCGTGTCCTCGATGACGACGATCCGTTCGTCCGCGTCGAAAAAGGTTGCCAAGACGTTGATGAAATTTGTTTTGCCTGTGCCGGTGCCACCGCAAACGAGAATGCTCATGCGCGCGTGAATCGCGGCTTGCACAAAATCGGCGGCATCGGGCGTAATCGAATTTAAATCGAGCAAGTCCGCCATGCGCCGCGCCACCAAGCGATGACGGCGAATGGTGATGGAAGGACTCGGTTCGGCAATTGGACCGATGACAACGTTGATGCGCGCGCCGTCGGGCAGTTTCGCATTCAAGATGGGATTCATCATGTTCACTTGGCGTCCCGTCGGCGCGACGAGCCGATTGATTTGGTCGAGGATGCGGTCGTGGTCGAGTTCCAATTCCGCGAGATTCACTTTTTCTTTGACGCCGCTCGCGCGCAGGACCCACATCTGCTCAACACCATTCAAAATAATTTCTTCAACACTCGCGTCTTCGAGGTAATCGGTGAGAAAACCCATGCCCGCGATGTCGTTGACGAGTTGTTTCACGAGCGCGGGCAAATCGCCTTCAAGCGTGTGCGCGGCTTGCAAGCGCGCTTTGCGATTGAAATCGTCGAGTGCCCACATCACGACGCGGCGCACTTCGTCTTTTTTGAGTGACCACTTGACCCCGTTCAAATGCGCGTACTCTTCGTCGAGTTTCAGGCGCGCGAGTTTCAGCACCATGTCGTACGGACGCGCATTCGGTTCCGCGTTTTGCAGATTCGCTTCGACGGCGCGTGCCAGTGCGCTCGCGTTGGAGGGACGTGCAGGTGGTATAGGACGAACGGTAGTGGGTGTCATGGTTTATTTCCTTCGCCCAGCACGAGCCAACGCAATCCCGCTTTGATATTTCCGAGTGCGCCGCGATTTTTCGCTTGGGGTTTCTTGCCGAGTTTGCCGCGATTCATCCAAATGTCGCGCGTCGGCGGATAAATCGTGGAGGCGATGCTGATGATGCCGTCCGCCACTTGCCCGCGATGGTCCATCATCAAGGGCTTGCCGCTGTTGACGATGTTGCTCACCGCAGGACCGCCATCGGGAATCGTCGCGATTTCGGGCATGTCGAGCGCTTTGACAATTTCGGCGCGGCTGATGCCCGATGAATCGTGATAGCGATTGATGACGAGGCGAAACTTGGAACGCGCGAGTTTCACGTGTTTGAACAGCGTGTCCAATGCTTCGCGCGTGGCGAGAATGCTCGAACGGTCGGGCGTGACGACGACATAGACGTAGTCGGCAAATTCCAACGCCGCGAGATGCAGTGGCACGTTTGCATCTTGTCCGATGTCCACGATGATGAAATCTTCAAATTGGCGCAGCGATGCGACGAGTTCGCGAAAAAACGCGCGTCCATTTTCTTCGCTGAAACATTCGTAACCGCCCATGTGTTGACGCGGAATGCCGATGAGAAGTTTGAGTTGCGATTCGCCATAGCGAAAGAGATGCGCGTCCACTTCGTCGGAAGGAAGAATCGGGCGCTGTCCCAACATTCCCGTCGCCGAAGGTTGAATCGGACCATAGCGCGCATGGAGTAACGCGCGGTCGGCGAGCGCGCTGATGTTTTTACCGAGTTGGGTTTGCGGAATGCTTTGATAAAAGTGATGGTGGTCATTGCCACCTGCCATGTTCGCGTCCACGAGAACGGTGCGCCGATTTCCAATCACGCCGAGAGCGACAGCGAGATTGCACGCGACGAGCGTTTTGCCTACGCCGCCTTTTGGACCCCACACGACAATTACGCCTTGCTGCCAACCGCGCGATGCAATGACTTGGGCGGTCTTGCTGTCCATTTGCGGGATGTAGCCGACACTCGCGCGATAACGCAGCGCTTCTTGCACGCCAACGTGACACTTGGCGACGAGTTCGTGCGCCGAACGTTCGGTGAGCGGACGCGTGACCAAATCCACCGCGCCCAATTGTTTCAGCGTGTTTGCCAACCCGCTTTGCGGTGGCACGGCGGCGATGGTGACAATCGGTTTCTTTGGATAAATCCAAAGTCGCTGCACGTCCTCATGTTGAAAACTGCGCGTCTCGGGGTCAACGATGACGACATCGGCATCACCATCAATCGCGGCTTGATAGAGATTGATGCCGTTGTCACACCAGCCGATGGTCTTGATGCCAAGTTCAGGATGTTCGGTGTAAATGCGGTCAAGAATGCGGAATTCATTGAATTCCTGTGTCGCGATGAGAACGCGCAAACTGTGTTGTGGCGCGCTATGCGCGCTTGATTCACTTTGCGATTCGTCCGCGCGTTTTCCATTCCGCGATGCGACAGGCGGCGGAGGCGGTGCAGGGCGCGTTGAAACATTCGCACGTGATTGTTCATCATTCGCCACGTTACGGTGTGACATGCGACATTCTCCTTTTGCGAATTACGCGCACGATGATGATGAACAAGATGAGGAAACCGAGACCGCACGCGAGCGGAATCGCGATTGCCATGAGGTCGAGACCCGTTGCGAGTTGATTCGGTTGACTTGTGCCGTTGTTGCCATTGATGATTCCAGAAATCGCGGTTGGAATCGGCAGTGCGGCGATTGCGGTTGCAGTTGGTTGCGGAGTTGGCGTTGCCAGTCCATTCGCTGAATTTGTGGGCGCGGGTGTTAGAGTCGCGGTGATGGTTGGTGAGGGAATTGAATTGTTTGCGGTTGATGAATTGAATGATGAGGTAAGTTCTTGTCGCTCGCGAATCATGAACGCCAGCACATCGTTCCACGAAACTCCGAGCGTGGAATGATTTTGCTGAGCGACAGATTCAGATTGTCCTTGCTGCACCGGCAAAAGGAGCACGTGGACTTTGCCGTTATCAATTCCAAAGTTCAAGAGTTCTGCGCTCTCGCG
>CALMZO010000402.1 GCA_937870825.1 uncultured Chloroflexota bacterium
GAATCCGCGCGTGTCGCGCTCGAGCGCGCTGGCATCAAAGGTATGTTCAATGGTTACGTCAGTCGCGGCAAGTGGTTGAATAATGGTTGTGCCAATCGCGGCGTAGATGCGTTCCAAACCACTCGCTTCTGGTGCATCATAATAATCGGATGGCTGCGAGGCGACACTTGATAAAACGTCTCGGTCAACATCTTCACCCAAGCCAATCGTAATGATTCGAATTCCCTGGGCTTTTGCCTCGTCTGCAGCACGTTCCAATTCTCCGGTAATAAAACCGATAACGTTGCTATTTCGTCCATCAGTCATTACAATCATGATGTGGCTGGCATCAGCGCGCCCGCGCGCCGTTGCCAGCTCACGTTGCGCCATGATAATTCCCTGCTCAATAGCAGTGCCACCGCCCTCTTGGATCGCGTCAATCGCGGCGAGCAAGACGCCACGATTGTTCGCCAGGGCTTGGACAACATCCGCGCCCTGGTCAAATTCGACAACCCCGATCTGCTCCCGGTTGAGGTTCGCCTTGTTGATGAACTGCTTGGCTGCGTTTTTCAACGCGTCCATTTTTGTGCCGGATATGCCACCGCCTGCCGGTTCGTACATACTTGAGGAATGGTCAATAACGAGGATGATGTCAGCAGGTCGCCCCACGATTTGCGTCTGACATTGCTTGCTGTCACCTGTGAGTGTCAGCGTTACCTCAAGCTCCACTTGGTCAATGACACCTTGCTTGGGATTCACATTGCGTTCGACGCGAAGCGGTTGCGGCGTTTGCGCGCGCAAAGACAGGACTGGAAAGAGCGCTACAGTTGCTGCTACGACGAGCAACCAAAGAATTCTCGCAGTCAAATGCGAACAGAATCTGGCAAGCGATTTGTGGGGCATCTTTCTCTCTGTAAAATTAGTGCTTGAAAATATTGAATGGTAGATTGTGGGAAATCAGCTCCACTTTGAACTGATTTCCCACGTCGCTCATCCGCTCTCATCCGCCGAGTTCGGCGATTTTGCGGTCAAAGTCCTCTTGGCTCAAAAGACCCTCGTGCAGTAACTCTTCAAGCATTGCTCGGCGTTCTTGGATTTTCGGGTCAACTTGTTCCAACTTGCGGATTGCATCTTCGTACTCGGCTTGGGTCAACACGCCGCCTTCAAGAGCGCGCTTGAGTTTGGCGCGACGTTCATCTCCGCCCATTGCGGCACGGCGGCGCTTATTCAAATCTTCTATCTTTA
>CALMZO010000403.1 GCA_937870825.1 uncultured Chloroflexota bacterium
CCTCTCTGGTTTGGTGTGATGACCGCACCAGATTGTGTCTCACCATGAGCAGTTTCGCAAAAGTGTTAGCTACTCAGTTCGAGCCGCTACTTCTGTCGCCTTGAATATTGCGGAGGGTTCCACAAGCCAAACCGATGATGAGCAAGCGCGCTTTCTCGGACTCGCTATCCGTTCGCTCATTGAGACGGTCGCATGTATGAGAATTATACAGCGTCGAAATCTAGTCAACCAGAATGAACTATTGGACCGGGCAAATACTCTGGCTGAAAAACTCGCGGCGAAACTTCACACCTTGCGAAAAACAATCGCTCCTGAACAAAAATGGCTGCGTGAAGAACAAGCCGAATACGTCACGAATGAGTGAGTCTTCCGTCGTTCGTCTTCCGTCGTCCGTCGGTAGAGTTGCAATCGAAACAAACTCCCTTCGCAAAGAATTTGGCGCACACGTCGCCGTCGCCGACCTCACTCTGAATGTTCAACGGGGTGAGGTTTTTGGCTTTTTGGGACCGAACGGCGCGGGCAAAACAACCTCGGTGAAAATGCTGCTGGGACTCGTGACGCCGACGAGTGGGCAAGCGCGCGTGTTAGATGCGCCCATCGGCAACGTGCCGGCGCGCGCGAAAATCGGCTTTTTGCCCGAACACTTTCGTTTTCAAGATTGGTTGAGCGGACGCGAATTTTTGGACTTGCACGCGCGCTTGTACGGAATCTCAAACGTCAAACGTCAAACGTCCATCGAAAAATTGTTGGCGCGTGTAGATTTGCAAGATGCGGCGAATCGCAAACTCAAAGAGTACAGCAAAGGCATGTTGCAGCGCGTTGGACTCGCTGCCGCGTTGTTGAATGAACCCGACTTGGTGTTTCTCGACGAGCCGACTTCGGGACTCGACCCGCTTGGACGATTGCTCGTGCGCGATGTGATTCAAGATTTGCGCGCGCAAGGAACGTGCGTGTTTCTCAATTCCCATCTCTTGAGCGAAGTCGAAATTACATGCGACCGTGTGGCGTTTGTAAAAAATGGGTGTGTGATTCGTGAAACGTCAATCCGTGAAACGTCAAACGTCGTTCAAGTGGAGCTTGTCGTGAAAAATTCATCGCCGCGTTTAATGCGTGAACTATCACGATTTGGAAAAAATGTGCAGCAGGCGAACGGCACAATCCATCTCGAAACCGAAAGCGAGGCGCGCATTCCCGAAATCAATCGCTGGCTCGTCGCGCAAGGCATTGACGTGTACAAAATCGGCGCGGCAAAGCTGTCATTGGAAAAAATGTTTTTGGATGTGATGGGCAAAGACGCGCGCGCGGGTTGAGACCAAAAGTTGATTTTCGGGACGGTTTGCGCTAAGCTCCTTTGTAATGGCGGTTCATTCTCACACTCATTCTCATTCGCGGAACGTGAACGCGCAGCGGATGTTGCTGGCGTTGGGCATCACGCTCGCGTTTGTGTTTTTTGAAGTCGTCGCGGGCATTTACGCCAATTCGCTCGCGCTGTTGACCGATGCCGGACACAACGTGACCGATGTGATTGCGCTGGCGTTGAGTTCGTACGCGCTGCGCGTGGCGTCGCGTCCCGCGAACGAAAACAAAACGTTCGGCTATCACCGCGTCGGCATCGTCGTCGCGCTCGTCAATGGCTTGTCGCTTGTTTTGATTTCGCTGTATATTTTTTACGAAGCCGCCCAGCGGTTAATGAATCCGCTCGTCGTCGAGGATTCGATTTTGATTGGCGTCGCGCTTGTCGCCTTTTTTGTGAACGCGGGAACGGCGTTGCTTGTATTGCGCGGCAGTGAAAATGATTTGAATCAACGCAGCGCGTTCTTGCATCTCGCGGGCGATGCCGTGGCAACGCTCGGCGCGTTTCTCGCAGGCATCGGAATTTTTTTCACGGGCTGGAATTGGCTTGACCCGCTCGCGAGTATTTTAATTGCCGCGTTGATTTTGTGGAATGTGGGCGGCATTGCGCGCGAAGCATTGGATATTTTGTTGGAGAGTACGCCGCGCGATGTGGACGTGAACGCGTTGGTGCGCGCGATTAGAAATGTGCGCGGCGTGCGCGGCGTTCACGATTTGCATGTGTGGTCTCTCGCGCAAAATTTGCGCGCATTGTCCGCGCACATCTTGACCGATGATGTTACAGTCAGTCAAGGCGCGCAGGTACAGCGCGAGGTGAACGCCATGCTGCACGAAAAATACGGCATCGCACATGCGACACTGCAACTCGAATGTGTCGGCTGCGAACCCGACGCGTTGTATTGTGAGATGCAAGAGCATCAACACAATTAAAAAAACGGAGCGAGATAAACACTCGCTCCGTTTTTATTTTTCCGCTTGTCGCCAATTGTACTGCCATGCAATGATGAGCGGTAAGGGCGCGGCGAGCGCGAGCAGCAACGTCACCACAAGCGCAAGCGCGGCGAGCCATGTGAACGCGTCGGCGACCTGTGTTAATAGCCCAACGAGCAGCGCAAACAAAAACGCGAGGAACGCGATCCCGCCGATGAGGTACGTCCAACGCCGCGCGCTGTTCATGGACGCGCGTTTCGCGCCGCTCACCGCGCCCGTTTGTCCATTCACGCGCACGGGAATCCATTTGCCGTCGTCGTCGTTGTAACTCGTCACGAACGTTGGCAAGAGCATCAGCGTCCAGCGGGGTTCCCCGTACGCGGCGCGCAATTCAAATTGTTCAATGTGCTGCGCGTTCGCGGCATTTTGACAATCGCGCGCGGCGCGGCGTTCCACTTCCACTTGCGCGAATTTCCACGCCGCGTCATTCGCCAATTCGGGCGCGCGCAACAAAGAATTCGCAAGCGCGTCCGGTGAAAATGAAATCGCGCGTGACGTGTCGAACGCGCTGCCGTTTGTCGCCAACGCGGACAATTCGCGCGTGTGCTGCTCCAACGCGGGCGCGGCGATATTTTCGTACGCGCGCGAAATGTCACCTGCGCGCGGTTCCCAGCGAATGCGCGTTTCGTTGATGCGCTGTGTCACCCACTGCGCGTTTTGATACCGTTCTTCGCTGCTCGCCACCAAATAATCAAAACCCACTTGCGCGCGCCACGTTCCCCACACGCGCGCATCCGCCAAATACATCGGCAAATACACGCGCGTCACGCGCGCGCGCAGCGCGTTCCAATTCAGTGACGAATGTTGAAAGGGAATGTCGCGCGCCCAGCGTTCCAAATTCGCGGCGAGGATTGTTTCGTTCACGGTGAACGGGATGACAAGTTCGGGTGCTGCGTCTTGCGCAAAGGCGGGAATCGGTTCGAGGCGCGCGCCGAAACAATTGGGGCAAAACGGCGCGCCCGCGTGCGACGGCAGATAAAACCCGGCGCGGCAATTTTTACAGTGCGCGGCATGTTGCGGCAGAAATTCACTCATGCTTTGCCTGCGTCCATCGCTTGTTGCAGCGCCCATACAGCCGCGACTGCTCCGACACAAAACAAAATTCCGCCGAACAAAAAGATGCCGCCCGTTTCATAGCCCACTGCGCCAAATCCGAATGCGAGCGCGGCGAGCAAAATTCCCGGAACGATTAACACGGCGACGATGAGCAACACTTTTTTCCAATCAATCGGTTTGTCGCCCGCCACCTTGCCCGTCTGTCCGTTGATGACGAGTTGATATGTTTTGTCTCGAAAGCGATACGTGGCGAGATAAACGGGCAGCAGCACGAGCCGCCACGCTTCGTCGTCGAACACCGCGTTTACCGAAAAATTTCGCGCGTGTTTGGAATCAATGTCCGCGTACGCGGCGGCGCGCGTTTTTTCGCGCATCTGCGCGCGGGCGACATCCCACGCGTCGTCCAACGCAATCTCATAACTCTGCGCGCGCCAACCCGCCAAATAACCGGGGTCGTACGTGACGAGCGCGTTGAGGTCGAACGGCGCGAGGCGTTTCAAGAGCTGCGCGCGAATGTGAGAGGTTCCCGTTTCGAGTTCGTCGTCAAACGCGAGTACGACATTGCCTTGCTGCCATTTCCATTCGAGGCGCGTGCGCGTTTTGAATTTGGCTTGACTCACGTCGAAATAATTTTCCGTGATTTCGTGTCCCACTTCGGCGCGCCAATTGCCTTGCACGCGCGCGCGGAACGTCCAGAACGACAAATAGATGCCGACGAACTGCGCGCCGTATGCAGCATTCACCAACTCGCGCGGATACATCCAGCCGCGTTTCAACCACTCGCGCGCGAGGGATGCGCACGCGTCGCGTTCGATTTTGAACGGGACCAAAAAGCGCGGGCGAAACGCGTCGGGAACCGCCGTCCGCGCGGCGACGCGATTGGAACCGCAGAACGGGCATGTTGTAGAAAGTTCGGTAGGCGACGCATCAACACGCTCACTGCTCGATGTACGTTGAGCGTGTTGATGCGTCGGAGAGACGGAAGTGGTCGCGCCGCATTTTTCGCAATGCAAATCGCGGCGCGTGACGCCCCAACCGCGCGGCGCGCTGTGTAACGTGTCGAGCGTAAATTCAAATTCATTCGCGTCGCGTCCCACGCGGCGCGCGTTCAACGCGTACATCGAGCCGCAGTTGGAACAGGTGACGCTTGCGGCGCGCGGGTCGAATGCCGTCGTCGCGCCGCAGTTTGGACATTTGAAAGTTTGCGCGTCGGGAATTTGTTCCACGTGCGGCGCGGGTGCATACACCGTAATGCCTTCGACTTGAGATTCGACACGCACGTATCCGGGGGGAATGCCGGAGCCGGGTGTCGGCATGGGAGAATTCATGTGCGCGCATTATAACGAAAAAAAAGTGAGAGAAAAAAATTTTCTCTCACTGTTACACATCCGTCCTTTGCGCGCGCCAAATGCGCCGTGCGTGTTAATTCGCGGGCGTCGCTTCAACAATATCGCCCAAGCCGTTAATTTTGAGATTCCAACGTGTGCCGCGTTGAAAGCGCGCGTATTCGTCGGGATTCGAGGTCGAGTACGTGTATTGTTGTCCGCCTGCGTCAAAAATTACGCGATAGTCCTGCGCGCGGTTGCCCTCTTTTTCACCGCTCTTGAGCGCGAGCGAGGGCCAGCCGGGATTGAGGTCGGAGCCGCGCGTGACGATGGTGTCAATCACTGTCCACTGCAAACGCGTGAACGAACAGTATTGTTCCGAAACTTGATACTGACAATCTTGTATGGCTTTGCCGACGCCGGTGCCCGTGTCAACAATGTACGGCGTGCCGCACACTTTGCGCGAATTCGGTTCCTCGACATTGGAAAAACGACGCGGCTTGAACTCACAGCTCAACACATTCGCGCCTGCCGGAACCTGGTCTTGCCACGCCGCATCGCGCACCGGCACTTGCGCCATAATCGCGATGCTGCGCTGCCATTGCAAATCCGTAACCGTCCCAACCGTGTCCGACGTACGGAAAAACAAAAAATACGCGCCGACGATACACAACAACACAACGCCGATGATTCCGCCAATGAGCAGCGGACTCGCGCGCGTCGGTGGAGCAATCGTTTGCGGCGCGGGCTGCGCTTTGGGTTCGGGACGTTTGAGCGATGCGCCGCAGTTGGAACATTTCAACGCGCTCGCGGGATTCATTGTGCCGCAGTTGGGACATTTCACGTCGGGCTGTTTTGTCTCGTCGAACGCGCCCAACACGCCGCCTTTGAAACGCGCCTGCGCGCCTTTTAAATCGCCGCCGCATTGTTTACAGCTGCTCGCCGTTGCCGCGTTGCGCGTGCCGCAGTACGGACAAATCACATCAGGTCCGGCTTGCGCGGCTTGAATTTTTACTTCGTCTTTGACGAGTTCTTGCTGCGCGGGCAATTCAAATTTCGCATCTTTCGGCATTGCCGCGCCGCACGACGCGCAATTTTTGCGCGTGCCGGGATTGCGCGTGCCGCAATTCGGACACGTCCATTCGAGTTCTACATAGCCGAGTTCTTCTTGAGGCATTTCTTACCCTTCCACCGCATTCCGCGCGGCGCGGATATTTTCTTCCGGCGTGTCCGTCGAAATCACACAGCCCGCCGCGACGATGAGCCCGCTGCCGTCGGTTTGTTGCATCGCGTCGTCAATCTGCGCGCGAATTTGTTCCGGCGTTCCATCGGCTAAAACATTCCATTCGTCAAGCCCACCAGCCACCGCGCCGTCAAATAAATTTTTCCCTTCCGCGAGCGTCGGCGCAGTTTTGCGGTCATGCCAATTGACGATTTGCACGGGATACTTGAACAGATGCTCGTAATAAATGTTTTCGCCGTGAATGTGCAGCAAAATAAAATCTACATGCCCGCGCAATTCGTTGAGAAGCGCGAGATTGTAACTCTGTCCAAAGGCGCGCGATTCTTGCGGCGTCAACACATCGCGGCTCGCCACTTGCGTCGCGAGAAACAATGCGTCCGCGCCCGCGTCAATCGAATTGCGCGCCATGCGTTCCATCGTCATGCCGAGATGTTGTAACGCGTGCATCACCTCGCCGGGATGTTCGCGCAAATCTTGAATGAGACGTTCGCCCGCAAGGGTGCGCGCACACGACAGCGGCGAAAAGATGGTTTGCAAAATCGGCACCTCTTTGCCGAGTTCTGCGCGCGCGCGGCGAATCGTTTCGCGTTCGCGCAATATCACCGGATGGTCGTTGGGAACAGGTTCGATTTTTTTCCAATCGCGCCCATCGTTGACGACGCGGGTGACGTGCGCGCGCGTGCCTTCGCGATTGCCTGCATCACGCAACGCGCCGCCGTACATTTCGGCAATGTAACTCGCGGCGGGCGTCACCTTGACGAAATCGAAATCGTACGCGCGTTGGAACTCGACAATGCGGCGCGCGTGTTTTTCTGCATCAAGGTCGTCGCCGGGAAAATGCCGCCACAACGCAATCGGCGGACGGTCAACCTTTTGTTTGTGAATGGCGGCGTGAATGCGTTCGCGTTTGTTCATAGTTTGTTGTTTGTTGTTGGTTATTCGTTGTTAGTGAGACAATTTCAATCCGAAATGATTTCTAACGGCGTCTCGGTAATCGTTTCCCCTTCCAACAAATATCCGTGCGCTTCGGGCGCGTCAGGATTCATCAGCGACATGATAATGTACACGGTTCCGGGATAACGCGGCTCTTGCAAATCCGCATCATACGCGTCGCGCACATCGGTTGCCGAAGGATATGCGCGCGTGACGGGATGCGAATGATAGATGGCGAGAATGTCATAGCTGTTGTCGTCCATATCTTGCATCGCGCGAATTTGTTCCACGCCATCCATGAAATAATTTTTCACGCGATTTTCGGCGACATTTTTTATCGGATAAATTTTCAGCGCGCGTCCATCGCGTCCGCCAATCATCCCGCACGTTTCGTACGGCGCGTCGCGGCGCATTTGTTCAAAGAGTTGGTCGAGCTGCGATTGCGTCAGAGTCATTCCTTGAGCAAGTAATCATTGACCGGTAATCAGTAACCAGTAATCAATGATTACGATTCAATCCCTGGCACCGGAAACTGCCACGCAAACTCGCGCACTTGATTACGTACACGTTGAATTGCCGCATCGTCGCCGATGTTGTCAATCACCTCCGCAATCCAGTCGCCGACCTGGAACATTTCTTCGACGCCCATGCCGCGCGTGGTGAGCGCGGGTGTGCCGAGACGAATGCCGCTCGTGATGGTCGCTTTCGCGGTGTCGAACGGAATCAAATTTTTGTTCGCGGTGATGCCCGCGTCTTGCAAACGATTCGCCGCGTCTTTGCCCGTCACGCCGCGCACGCTCACATCAACCAACAAAAGATGATTGTCCGTGCCGCCGGAAATGACGCGCAAGCCGCGCTCTTGCAATCGTTCGCCCAGCGCTTGCGCGTTTTCGACGATGCGCCGCGCGTATTCGGTGAATTCCGGCTGCAACGCTTCTTGAAACGCGACGGCTTTGCCCGCGATAACGTGTTCGAGCGGACCGCCTTGCGTGCCGGGGAAAATTGCCTTGTCAATCGCTTTTGCTTCCATTTCGTTCGACAAAATTAAACCGCCGCGCGGACCGCGCAACGTTTTGTGCGTCGTACTCGTCACAACGTCGGCGAACGGAACGGGGTCGGGATGCACTTGAGCCGCGACGAGGCCCGCGATGTGCGCCATGTCCACCAGCATCTTCGCGCCGACGGCATCACAAATCGCGCGGATGCGTTCAAAATCAAATTTGCGCGGGTACGCCGTCGCGCCGCTGACAATCAATTTTGGTTTGTGTTCGCGCGCGAGTTTTTCCAATTCGTCGTAATCAATCCGTTCTGTTTTTTGATTCACGCCATAACCGACGAATTTATACAATTGTCCCGTAATGTTGACGGGCGCGCCGTGCGTGAGATGTCCGCCCTGTGCGAGCGACATTGCCAACACGGTATCGCCCGGTTGAATCAACGCGACATACGCGGCGAAATTTGCCTGCGAACCCGAATGCGGCTGAACGTTCGCGTGAAACGCGCCGAACAATTTTTTCGCGCGTTCGATTGCCAATGCTTCCGAGGTATCCACATTGTCGCAGCCGTTGTAATAGCGTTTGCCGGGATACCCTTCCGCGTACTTGTTCGTCAACACACTGCCGACAGTTTGCAGCACCGCGCGGCTGGTATAATTTTCCGAAGCAATCAATTCCAATCCTTCGCGCTGGCGTTCTTGCTCGCGTTCGATGATTTCAAAAATTGTGGGGTCAACTTGTTCGAGCGGCAGATTGCCAAACCGCGTCAAGTCCCCATGAGCAAAAGTCAAATGGGGGTCCAATTCTCTGAGCATAATTTCTCCTTCCCGCGACATTGAGGGGAAAAATGTTGGGGATGCAAGAATTATATCATACGGAATTTATTTTCCCTTTCCATTGCGTTATGCTAGAATCGCGGATTAGAAGTCAAAAGTTGAAAGTTGCAAGTCAGAATCCAACACCCAAATCCAACATCCAATTTCCAACATCCAATTTCTATGATAAACGGCGTTGAACTTAAATCTCTGGTCACGCGTTCCGACGAACGCGGCTTTTTTCGTGAATTGATTCGTGTGAATGACCCGATTTTCGCTGAAGGATTCGGGCAGTGGAGTCATACGCTCACGCATCAGGGCGCGGCGAAAGCGTGGCACATTCATCAAAAGCAAACTGATTGGTGGTACGTCGCCATCGGCGCGATTAAAGCGGTATTGTACGACACGCGCGCAGATTCACCAACGCGCGGCGAGTTGCAAGAAATTTTTCTCGGCGAACATTATCCCGCGCACATCCTCAAAGTTCCGCCCGGCGTCGCACACGGCTACAAAGTAATTTCGGGACCGATGCACCTTTTTTACATCACCTCCAACATTTACAACCCCGCCGACGAAGGACGCATTCCTCACGATGACCCGACGATGGGGTACGACTGGAACAAGGGACCGGAAATCAAATGAGTTGGGTTCAAGGATTGAAACCGTTGACCATCCCACTTTTTCCTCTCGCCGATTTTTCAAGAAAAAATATAACGTCGGAGTGTCGGGCATCGTTCGGTTGATGAATCAAGACGAGGCGTCCGTTTTAACGAGCAGAGTAAAAATCGAGGGCGATTTAGGGCTAGCGATAAAAATGCAGAGTCTGTTTGCATAAATAAAAAAACCTCCGCCGTTGCAGACGGCGGAGGTTTTTTATTTAAGGATGCTGGCGCGCAGTTTGTACTTGAACCACCGCAAATCCCACGAATCAGTCACGTTGTCTGTGGCAATTGCGCGCAAAAATTCTTGACGCGTCAACGCGCGTCCATTCCAATCGTACGCGGTCAACGCGTTCGGCTTGTTGGAAAACGATACGTGCACAGCGCGCGGGGCATCCATGTTGTACGAGCCGCCTTCGATGATGTTGTCTTGGATGATGTTGCCCGCCGTGTTGCCTTC
>CALMZO010000404.1 GCA_937870825.1 uncultured Chloroflexota bacterium
GAATTGGCGGAGGCCGAAACATTTGTGCAAGGCAAGAAAAATTCTGCTAATACTCTTCAAGGCAAGACCAACAAACTTGTTCAGGACGCCAAGTATAGCTTGAGCATCGCGCAGCTGAATCTTCTATTCGATGGAGGGCGCGCCACACAACCCCCTGGAAATCCTGAGAGTGACACCGAAACCGAACTGAATAAAAGTGTTGGGGAGCTTGAAAAGGCAAGCAAAGCGGTCCAATCAAGTGTTTCGGATTTGGAATGGTGGCGCGAAAAAAGAGCGGCACGACGAAAATTGCTCGTGCGGCTTGCAATCGTTGCCATTGTGATTTTGGCAATTGTAGCCTTCTTTATTTATCAGCAGCAACAGCGCAATAACGAGCTTGAGACCAAATATCAACGCGCTGTCGTGGCTTTGGAGGATGAGCGATGGGTTGAGGCGCGAAGCGAAATTCAAGAAATTTGGAAGACAGTCACAAATTACAAAGATACCCAAATCCTATTTCGCGAGAGCTATTATCGTCCAGCCGAAAAAGCATTTCAACAGGACAAATGGCAAGTGACTCGCGAGGAATTGACTTACCTCGTTGCCATTGATGCGGATTACGAAGACACGCAAGCGCTCTTGCGCGAGGCGTACTATATTCCTGCCGTGCAGGCAGAAAAATCAGGGAAGACCCAAGAAGCAGTTTCACTTTTTATTGGATTGAACAAGCTTGCTCCCGGCTATAAAGATTCACTACAACGACTAGGGAAGTTGATTCAAAACACAGAAATAACTTTGACTGGGAATAGCGCGCCAGAAGCGAACACTGGAAGTCCAAACAGCCACATGGAAGTGGAACGGATAATTTTTTCAACACCAGACACCTTGCAATTAAAACTTTTGATTTCTGTGGATTCAGGCGGCGCCTTTTTTATGTATCCAGCGACGGATGTATTTATCATGGTGCAAGGTAAAAAAATATCTGGCTTGCCTGTGGACGGCATTTTTGGAAACAATCGCACGTTCAATCGAATTGACCTTGGCGGAAAAGGGACTAATGGGCGTGGCACAATCAGTTTCCCTGTCACTATCGCCGAATTACTGTCCGCGCGATGTTTTCAGTTTCACTATGACAAATATTACACCTTTACAAATCTTTGCCCAAGTCTCTGAGAACTGTGGAGCCAAACTATGCCCTCCGAACACACCCTCATTCGGAACATTCAAACCAACGTTGACGCGCTTCAACAAGCGTTGAGCGACGCGCGCTTTTGGCAGAAACAATTTTTGGAACAAGCTGAAAGCGACAAACTCCAACGCGTCGCGGATAGCAATTCGAAATATCAACAACGCTTGGCCGCGATTCGTTCGGCGTACGAAAGCGTCCTCTATAACGTTGGCAATGAAATTGACGAGAGTAAGGAGGAGGCAGGTTATCTTGCTGCATCATGGCAAGACGAAATTTGGCAGACATGGACACCGACGCTTCACAGCACCGCGCCAGAGGTTACGCGCATCGGTCAACTTGCCGAGAATGGTAAATGGCATAAGTTGGTCATGCCTGCAACGATTCCATTTTTTGGCAATCGCGGTTTGCTGCTCAAAACATCCGGCGCTGCGCGCGATGCTTCCATCAAAAGCATTCAATCTTTTTTACTACGCTTGATTGCTACGCTTCCGCCGGGCAAACTCAAATTTGTTTTTCTTGACCCTATTGGTCTTGGACAAAACGTCGCCGCGTTCATGCAACTCGCTGACTACGATGAACAACTGGTGACGGGCAAAGCATGGACAGAACCGAATCACATCGAACAGCGCTTGGCAGATTTGACCGAGCAGATGGAAAATGTGATTCAAAAGTATTTGCGCAACCAATTCGCGACGATAGAAGAATACAACCAAGACGCGGGCGAAGTTGCTGAACCGTATCGCATTCTTGTTGTGATGGATTTTCCTGCGAATTTTTCCGAGACTGCCGCGCGTCGTCTCGTCAGCATCGCGCAGAATGGACCGCGCTGTGGTGTGTACACGATTGTACTGGCAGACATCTCAAAACCAACGCCCTACGGATTCAATCTCGTAGACTTGGAACGCGCTTCAACAGTAATCGTGTGGGATGGCAATCGTTTTGTCTGGCAAGATGAAGATTTCAAAGATTGTTTTTTGGAACTCGATGCGCCGCCTGATAAAGAATTATTCGACCGCATTATTCAATCCGTTGGCGCGGCAACCAAAGAGGCGAGCAAAGTCGAAGTGCCGTTCACGCGCATGTTCGATTTGTTTTCGCAGCAAATCAAATCGTTTGCCAAAGAATATCCCGGTCTGAACGACGCGCCGAATCCTCTGCAGTCCTCGACATGGTGGCGCGGAGAAACGGATAAACGATTGATTGCGCCGTTGGGGCGTTCGGGCGCGAAAAAAGTGCAGTGCTTGGATCTGGGCAAGGCAACGGCACAGCACGCGTTGATTGCAGGGAAAACCGGTTCGGGGAAATCTACACTACTTCATACGCTTATCACCAGTGTCGCGCTTACGTACAGCCCCGATGAACTTGAACTCTATCTCATTGATTTCAAAAAAGGTGTTGAGTTCAAAACGTACGCAGCGAATCAGTTACCGCACGCGCGCGTCATTGCGATTGAGAGCGAACGCGAATTTGGTTTGAGCGTTTTGCAAGGACTGGATGATGAGTTGAAACACCGCGGCGACCTCTTTCGCAAATTACAGGTAGACGAATTGGGCGATTACCGCGAAAAAAGCGGACAGACTCTCCCACGCGTTCTGTTGTTAGTTGACGAGTTCCAAGAGTTTTTCACGGATGATGACCCGATTGCTTCACAGTCCGCGCAAATTATGGACCGCCTCGTGCGACAGGGACGCGCATTCGGCATGCACATCATTCTCGGTTCGCAAACGTTGGCTGGAGCATATTCGCTTGCGCGCAGCACCATTGACCAAATGGCAGTTCGAATTGCACTGCAATGCAGCGAAGCCGATTCGCGTCTGATTCTTGCTGATGACAATCCTGCCGCACGTTTGCTTTCGCGCCCCGGCGAAGCGATTTACAATTCTTCGAATGGCACAGTGGAGGGCAACAATCGTTTCCAAGTGGCGCTCTTAAATGATGACCAACATGACCGCTACCTCGCCCAAATTCAAGAGTTTGCCAAAAAGACCGAGCACTTCCCGCCGCAATCACAGCTTATCTTTGAAGGCAACGCGCCGGCGGAAATCGAAAAAAATCGTCCGCTCCACGACGCGCTCACTGCATCCCCTATGCTGTCTCTTAAAGAGGGAACCAGAGTGAGCGCGCATTCGGCGTGGCTCGGCGAACCCATTGCGATTCGCCCACCGATAGCTGCAACATTTCGTCGTCAAAGCGGAAGCAATCTTCTCATCGTCGGCACAAGCGATGAAGCCGCGTTGGGCATGACGTCTATCGCATTGATCTCCCTTGCAGCACAGAACCCAGCCCCTAGTTTCCAATCTTCAATTTCGACCTTGAACGTTTTGGATTTCGGCGCGGTTGACGGGGCAAACGCGAATTTCTTTGTGCTACTCAATGAACATCTGGGCAACACGATCAATCTAGGCCGCCGACGTGAAGTTGTACCGCTGATTGAGAAACTGGCGCACGAGATGCAGCGGCGCATTGACGGCGCAGCCGGTGGCGCGCCAATCTATCTCTTTATTTATGGCTTGCAGCGCGCGCGTGATTTGCGTCAAGAAGAAACAATGAATTTTTCATTTGACGCAGACGCTTCCCCCGCACCCAACCCCGCGCAACAGTTCAATCTGATTTTGCGCGAAGGTCCGGACGTGGGAATTTTTACAATCGTGTGGTGTGACAACTTGACGAACCTCAATCGCGTCATAGATCGCCGCGCCTTGCGCGAATTTGGGTTACGCGTCGTGATGCAAATGAACGCGGAAGATTCCGCCAATCTGATTGATACACCAGCTGCCAGCAAGTTGGGAGCATATCGTGCGTTGTATTATAGTGAAGAGGAAGGGCGCTTGGAAAAATTTCGCCCCTATGGGTTGCCAAGTAAAAAATGGCTTGAGTGGGCAGGCAAGCTGTTGCGCGAAAAAGCGACGACCGTCGGATAGGGCATTGATTGAATTTGCGGACCAACTCCTACATGTCGCGAGCCGATTTCTGGACGGAAAGCCAATTTGAAATCGAGAGTTATGAACGGAAGTGACTCCCTATGAGAAATCCCCAAAGCGCCGGATGTTTGCGGCAAAGACATGATCTGTTCTCTTCAGACTCAGCGGACGAATGAACCTCGTCGAAAATCCCTCGAAAAATTTTTATTGGCTCGCCGCTTGACACGCGCGCCATTCGTCTTATAATGCGCGTGAGAGATACGAGAACGTTACCAATTTGGGCAGCGACGACCTGCTTACTGCGGATCGTGAGTGCTCAAAAACCGCGTTGTGAGAAGGACGGAATCGCCCCGTCATGACCTTCTGTCGGCAAAAACTGTACAGACCTGTTGCCAAGGAGAAGGTCGCGGGTCCGAATCCCGTCTCCCGCTCTCGGTTGTGGGAAATATATAACTTTCC
>CALMZO010000405.1 GCA_937870825.1 uncultured Chloroflexota bacterium
GCAATCTCGCGCGTACTCTTACCCTCAACAATCAAACGCACAATCTTTTTCTCGGTTTCCGAAAGAGTTTCCAAAATAGACCTCCTTATGACGTGGGGGAACACGTCTGGGCAAGAACAAGACGCGAGGATTATATCTCACGTTCCGCGCGCCCGGAATCATTTTTCGTTACTCCTCGTTCATGCTATCATCCTTGTCCTTTCCATGATAGAAACCCGTCACCTCTACAAGACCTTTGATAAATTTGCCGCCGTTGAAAATTTGAATCTCGCCGTGAACGCGGGCGAGATTTTCGCGTTTCTCGGACCGAACGGCGCGGGGAAAACGACGACGATGCGGATGCTCGCCTGTCTCATTGCGCCGACGAGCGGCGAAGCGACGGTTGCAGGATTGCGTGTGGGACGCGACGACGAACAAATTCGCGCGCGCATCGGAATTTTGACGGAAGCGCCGGGACTGTACGAAAAATTAAATGCCGCGCAGAATCTCGATTTTTACGCGCGCTTGTACGGACTCGACGCGCCGACGGGCGCAAAACAGATTGACCGCTATCTCAACATTCTCGGTTTGGGCGAACGCCGCGCGGAACCTGTCGGCAATTTTTCCAAAGGGATGAAACAAAAATTGTCACTTGCGCGCGCGTTATTGCATGAGCCGCAAGTGGTGTTTCTCGACGAACCGACGAGCGCGCTCGACCCCGAATCCGCCAAAGTGGTGCGCGATTTTATTGCGGAATTGAAAAGCGAAGGGCGCACGATTTTTTTGTGTACGCACAATTTGGATGAAGCTGACCGTTTGGCAGACCGCGTGGGTGTTTTTAAAAAACGGTTGATTCAAGTGGACACGCCCGAAAATTTGCGGCGGCAATTGTACGGGGAACGCGTGTTGTTTCGTGTGCGCGAAATTTCCGACGCGCACGAAAACGTGTTGCGCGCGCTGCCGTTTGTGCGCGACGTTCAAAAACAGGACAGCGCGTTTTCGCTCGCACTCGACGATGCCGCCAACACGACGCCGCTTGTGGTGAACGCATTGGTACACGCGGGCGCGGCGATTCAAGAAGTGCGCGAAGAACGCGCCTCGTTGGAAAGTGTGTACTTGGATTTGATCTCCTCCCCTCTCCTCGAAGGAGAGGGGGCAGAGGGTAAGGTATGAATTTTTCGCGCGTGGTTGCGGTCTTGCGCCGCGAGGCGCAGGAAATTTTAAAAAGTCGCGGCTTGATGTTGACGGTGTTTTTGCCGCCGATTCTTTTGACGTTGCTGCCGTTGATTGCCGTCGCGGTCTTGGGACGCGTAATCGAGGCGGAAGCGGGCAACAGTCCGGGCGATGCGAGTGACTTGGGTCCGATGGTTTCGCAGATGCCCGAACTTGCGAATTGGTCTGTCGGCGAAGTGACGATGTTTGTGATTTTGAATCAGTTCCTCGTTTTCTTTTTGATGATGCCGTTGATTGTTTCCATGACCATCGCCGCGCAAAGTATCGTCGGCGAAAAACAAAGCAAAAGTTTGGAGCCGCTGTTGGCGACGCCCATCAAAACGAGCGAATTGCTTTTTGCAAAAGCGCTCGCGGCGATGCTCCCGGCAGTGGTTGCAACGTGGACGGGTTTTTTGATTTTCGTCATCGTGGGGCGTTTCTTGATAGAGAGTGACCGCGTGTACGGCGCAATTCTGAACCCGAAATGGCTTGTCGCAATGTTGATTCTCGCGCCGCTGCTCGCGCTGCTCGCGGTGAGCGTAACGGTGGTTATTTCTTCGCGCGTCAATGACACGCGCACAGTGCAGCAAATCGCCGGTTTCTTGGTCATGCCGATCGTGGTGTTGGGTGTTGCGCAAACGACGGGACTCATTTTGTTGAACGCGTTTACCTTCATCATTGGCGCGATTGTCGTGGCAATTCTTGACGCGCTCATTTTGCAAATCGGCGTGAGGTTGTTTCGGCGCGAGAGAATTTTGACGCAGTGGAAGTAAGACAAGTAAAAAGTAAAAAGTAAAAAGTAAAAAGCTAAAAGAGACCATATTCGATTTTACTTTTAGCTTTTAACTTTTAGCTTTTGACTTTACGATGGATTCCCCGGGCACAACCTCTCCTCCTCGCAAGCCCCGCGCATTCAACGCGCTGCGTCATCGCGATTATCGTTTGTTGTGGCTCGGACTTTTGGTTTCGGTTGCGGGTTCGCAGATGCAAAACGTTGCCATCAACTGGCACACGTACGAGCTCACGGGTTCTGCGCTCGCGCTCGGCGGACTGGGACTCGCGCGTTTGATACCGATTGTGTTCTTTTCGCTGGCGGGCGGTGTCGTCGCCGATACGCGCAATCGGCGCAAGGTGATGTTTGTGACGCAAAGCATCATGATGCTCACCGCGTTTATTTTGGGACTTGTCACGTTTTTGGGAATTGTGAATGTGTGGTGGATTTACGCGGTGGGTTTTGTGAATGCGGCGGCGGTGTCGTTTGATTTGCCTGCGCGACAATCCATTATGCCCAACTTGGTGCCGCCGGAAGATTTAACGAACGCGGTGACATTGAGCAGTATGGTCTTTCAAATCGCGACAATTTTGGGACCGGGCATCGCGGGCGTTTTGATTGCGCGTTTCGGCGTCGGCATCATTTATTGGATTAACGGAGTTTCGTTCATCGCCTTGCTCGCCGCGTTGGTGTTGATGAAAACGGCAACGCCCGCGCGGCTTGCCGCGAGCGCGGCGAATTGGAAAACGCTTGTGGAGGGACTGCGCTATGTGCGTCGAGAGCGCATTATTTTTTCCACGATGCTGCTCGATTTTTTTGCGACATTTTTTTCCGGCGCGAATACATTGCTCCCGATTTTTGCGGCGGACATTTTAAAAGTGGGTGCGGAGGGATTTGGAATTTTGGCGGCAGCAGAATCGGTTGGCTCTGTCGTCGCGGGCGTGATTGTTTCGTTGTGGGGCGACATCAAACGCAAAGGCGCGGTGCTTTTGATTGCGGTGGGCGTGTACGGCGCGGCGACGGTTGGTTTCGGTCTGTCGAGTTGGTTCGCGCTTTCGATTTTCTTTTTGATATTCGTCGGCGCGGGCGACACCGTGAGCATGATTTTGCGTTCGACGATTCGGCAGTTGATTACGCCCGACGCGCTGCGCGGGCGCATGACTTCGGTGAACATGATTTTTGCGATTGGCGGTCCGCAGCTCGGAGAAATTGAGGCGGGGACGGTCGCCGCGTTGATTGGCGCGCCGCTGTCCGTCGCGCTCGGTGGTGTTGCAACAATTGTGCTCGTTGCCACAACCGCGTGGCGGTATCCGTCGCTAAGAAAATATCGTTGATGACAATTATTTCATGGCGACTGCAAAGTCCATTGACAAGGAGGTGTCATTTCGAACGGAGTGAGAAATCTCGCCTGCCGCGCGTAGTGAGATTTCTCGCATTCGCTCGAAATGACAGTTAACGCGACTTTGCAGTTGCCTTGCAATTATTTCCGCGTGTGTTTACAACATGGAAACATCGAATATAATAAGTGTCTCTGCAATAACACTTTGACCGAATAGCAAGTGTGAGGCAAACGATGGATAAAACTGACGAATTTAGAGTGGAAGTCCACTTGAAATGGCCAGCCGAAGATCAATTACCAGCGTTATTCGCAAATCAATTCGGGATTTTTAGTACTGGGGTAGAACATGTAATCTTCTTTGGTGAATTTACATCTTCCCTTTTGTTGCCGGGACGGACTAGAGAATCTGTTGTAAGCCAACTCAATGATGCGGCGATTAATCCTGTTGCAAAGATCGTGGTCACACCAGAGGGCTTGAAAGCATTTTATAACCTACTAAAAGGTTATGTGGAGAGAGAGGGAGGTACCACATGACTCCGATCTACCATATCGGGCAAGAATCAAACATAATACCGCAAACTCTTCCACCAGGACTATCTACTGATACCGTCAAAATTTCGCAGCAACCCGAAAGACCTGACATTGTTCTCTGCGTCAGTGGTAATGTCATTGGTACCTTTACCGCTAAATTAACACTGGGCAAATCGGCCCCAACCAAAGTACCACTTGAACTTCCGATTTCTCCAAAATCTCGACTCAGAGCCAATTGGTCAAGTAAAGTTGCAGAAGCCAAAGCCTTAAGAGAGCAAACACCCAATCCAGTACAAGACCTGATTAATTTCTTCGCGTCACTGCCTGGTGACTATGCTACTTGGCGAGAAATCGTCGAAGAACCGTACGGTTAACAAAAAATGCCAGCGACACCCCTAAACATTTCAGATCCTAATCTGCCCATACCAGAATTTCTGATTCTAGACGCGAGCATTGTTCTTGAGTTGGCACCTGACCCCAATGGACAACCGCACAGAAAGCACACGGAGGCAGTGGCTTTTCTGAGTCGCCTACAGAAAGAGGCAATTGCAGAAAGGGTAATTGCAATCCTGCCTTTGCTTGCATTTGAAGAATGCTATTTCAAAATTTGCCATCGCATTTTGTTCGCCCTTGCAGGTAATGGTTGGAAAAGCTACTACAAAGCAAATCCCAGTAGTATCATACAAATCATTCCCCACTTGACTCATTTTTTCAACACTTTGCGCTCATTTCCCATACATATCAGCGAGCCAGAGGATATAGCTCTGCCGGCAGTTGCAAATGCTACTCCATTATCTCAGCGAATGGGCGAACTCATTGATGCCTTTCGGATTCTTCCAAAGGATGCGACGATTCTGAGTGAAGCAGAGCGCTGGCAAATTCGAGATGTAGCTACACTTGATAGTGATTGGGTTCGAGCTGATGGGTTCAATGTCTATACTCCACTTTAACAAGCCACTCGAAACAAAGTGGCTCTTTATTTCTCTGCCTCGTCAGGAAGGGTGTTTTTCCTGCACCCCCTCTATTTTTTCTCTCGTACTTTTGCTACAATTCTCTGCATGAAACTCGTCCAATTCTGGCGACCCAATGTCGGCTATCGCGTCGGTCTCGTGCGGAGTGAAAATGTGATTGACATTACGATGCCCGAGATGGGTCTCAAAAGCACGAATGACTTTATCGAAAACGCGACGGCGGGCGGACTGTCGCTCGCGGAATTTGTGGAACGGGTGTTGAACGCACAGCCGCGCGCGGTGTACTCGTGGAGCGAACTCGATACGCCGCGCGATTTATACGCGCCACACTTTGCTTTGCCTGTCCTTCCGCCTGAAGTGTGGGCAGCGGGCGTGACGTACAAACGCAGCGCGGAATTTCGGACGGGCGAAACCCAAGAAACAATTTACGACCGCGCGCACTTTGAAGCGCGTCCCGAAATTTTTTTCAAAGGCGGCGTGTCGCGGTGTGTCGGTCCGAACCAGCCGATTGGGATTCGACGCGATTCCACATTCACCGCGCCCGAACCCGAACTCGCGCTCGTGTTGGGACATCGCGGCGAAATTATTGCCTACACGATTGCGAACGACGTAAGCGCGTGGGATATTGAACGCGACAATCCATTGTACTTGCCGCAGTCCAAAGTATTTCGCGGCGCGTGCGCGTTGGGTCCGAGCATTGTCACACCGGACGAATTGCCGAACCCGTACGAGGTGGACATTCACTGCCGCATCACGCGCGGAGGCGAAATTATTTTTCAGGAATCGTCCAACACCTCGCGCTTGAAACGCACGTTTGAAGAATTGATTGATTATTTGCTGCGCGACAATCCGGTGCCGGGCGCGAGCGTGTTGTGTACGGGAACGGGCATCATTGTTCCGCAAGAATGCGCGCTGCAAGATGGCGATGTGGTGGAGATTGAAATCCCGCCGATTGGGGTTTTGAGAAATCCGGTGAAAAAGTGGGGCAGCACACAATAGAAACGGCGCAGAAAATTTTTTCTGCGCCGTGTTTTTTTATGGCTGCGGATTGAGCTCGATAAAATCTTCAATCGTCTTTTTTCTGCCGTCTTTGGAAAATGCTTCGGCGTACATGCGGTACACACCGGCAATGACCGGCGAGCCGTTGGGCCACTTGTTGCCATGGTCGGCATACACATAAAAAGTGCACGGGTTCCCGTTGTCGCCGCCGCCGAACGCGCAGTAACTGGGGTTGCGCTCGGTACGCATGTGTACCCGTGTCCCGTTCGGGTCGAACAGATACAAGTCCACGCGGTCAATGTTGCAGCCGTCCTCGCCTTGACATGGCGCGTCAATGTCTCCGGCAAACGCAAAGAAACTGAATTTCGTTGGCGAAAATTCCGGATGAAGTGAAAAATTGCCGTTCAAGGGTCCGCGATTGGCAATGTCGAGAATTTGAATCGTCACGGATTTATCGCGCGTTTGACCGCTCGCGCCGCACACCGCGCGCAAAACGTACGTCGTCGTCGTCGGCGGACGCGCGTTGCGCGAGCCGGGAGTTTCGACGCCGTTGTTGTTAAACTCGCCGCCGCTCAAAAATGCGCCCGTTGCATTGTTCACTTTGCTCCATGTGAGCGTAACCGTATCACCTTTGTTGATGGCTGTGGCGGACGCGCTGAAAACAAAATCATTGGGCGTGCCGCTGCAAGATGCGGTTGCCGTCGTCGGCGCGGGGCTCGCGGTCGGTGGCGTATTTGTCGCCACATTTGGCGCGGCGACGATGATTCGGACCGAGAGCTGCGCGCCGAATAGATTTCCTTGCGGGTCGCCGAAACGCCAGAGACCCGTATAAGTGTTTGGCGCGCTGGGCGCTTGCATCGAAACGGAAATGTCGGTGATTTCGCCGGGATTCACGAGCGCGACTGCCACCGCATTTGGCGCGCCCATTTGCGCGCCGCCTGCAAACGCGAGCGATGTGCCTGCTTCCCACACACAACTGCCGGTGTTGCGAACGCGCCACGTTTTGGTAAAACGCTGTCCCGCCGTGAGCGGTGTGCTATCAGGAATCGTGAGGTCGCCGACAAATTCTGCGTCATAACTGCACGTCGTCGTCTGTGTCGCCGGGGTTGCTTCCTCCTCGCCCGGCGTCGCGGTAACGAGAACAGTCCGCGCGGGATTCGTCGGCGAAATTTGCGCGACGCTCGTCGGTTGCGTACTCGTTGCCGCATTCACATTTACGGTGATGCCCGTATGTCCCGGCGCGCCCGATGGATTCAATGCGCGCACGGTGAGTGTGTGCGGTCCTTCCGTCGCCGTCCACGTTTGAACGATGGTGAATTGGACGGGCGCGGGCAAATTCGGCGGCGCGTCTTGTTTCACCACAACGCCGTCCACCAACAATTCGACGCGGCTAATGCCGGTGGGGTCTGCCGCCGACGATTGAACCCCGATAGTTTCTCCCGCGTTAAACGTTGTGCCGTGTGGCGGAGAAACGATAATGACCGTAGGCATGCTCGCGCCGCTTTGTCCTTGACACGCCGCGAGGGCGGTGAGGCACAAAACGCTCAAAAAGAAAAATACGCGTCTCATCGTTCCTCCTCAATTCAACTTGGCAATTTCCTTTTGCATTTCCGCTTTGCCATATTCACAATCTTGCTTTAGCGTTTGCAAGTACGCGTCCTGTACGAGCTGGACGCTCTCTGTAACACATTGCGAAAATGCCGTTTCCGCCGCCGTAAAATTTTGCCGCGCGCCCGCGACATCGTTTTGTTCCGCGCGTCCTTTGGCATTGAGGTACGCCGTCGTCGCCAAGGTTGCAAACACTTGGGCGCGAATGCGATGTTGTCCTTCCGGCGTTTCGGCAAGCCCTTGTTCCAAATTCGCTCGCGCTTGCGCGAGCGCTTGTTCTGCGTGGGCGTAGCGTTTTTCCTCCAGTGCCGCGCGTCCTTGCGCGTAATAGTCAAAGCCCAATTGAATGCGCGCTTGCTGCGCGATGAGACTGCCGGATTCGATTTGGGCGAGTTCCAACGCGCGTTGATGGGTCGCGATCGCGTTGTCCAACAATTCCGCCACCGGCGCGCGCGCCGGGTCATCGGCAAAGGTGTTGCTGAGAATCAAATTCGCGCGTTGATAAAAAACGCTGCCGAGTCCGAAATGGGCGCGCGCGTAATTCGCGTCAAGCGCAATCGCGTCGCGAAACCACTTTTCCGCGCGCTCTAACGCGGCGTCCGCGCCCGTTCCCGCTGTGGGACCAAAAAACGCGCGGGCGCGATTTTCATTCTGCGAAAGAAACAGCGACTCTTGTCCCAAAAAATAATAAAAGACCGATTTGCCCTGTTCGTCTTTTAAATCTTTGACTTGGGTCAAACCATCGCCGAACAATTGATACGCGTTTTCAAAATTGCCGCTCAAGTCCGCGAGCAGTCCGCGCACAAACCACACAAGCGCTGCCGCGCGCGGTTTCAAATTTTGATTGAGGTACTCGTTCGTCAACGCATCGGACGGGTCGAGTGACGCGGGCGCGGGAAACGCTTTGCCCATTTTTTGACTGCCGCGCATTTCATCCGCTTCGTTGCGACTTTTCGCCAAATAAAATTCCGGCGCAAACGTCGCGGGTGTTTGCTCCGTCGCAAAATTTCCGTAAATCAACATGTCCGCGCGCAATTCCATCGCTTTTTTCTCGGCGGCGAGTTCGCGCTCGGCAGATGTCTTGCCCGCGATGACGCCAATGCGCGCGCGCATTTGCAGTGGAAACATCGAGTCGTGCCAAATCACCACTTGACGGTCACTCGGCAGTTGCGCCGCTTCGTCGCGCAATGTTTGATACATCCACGCGCTCCAACTCGACGAATCGCCTGCCGTCGTCACATTGCCTTGCGCGTCGAGTTTGCCAAAATCCGCCACCGCGATTTTGAACGCGCTTGCGTTCACATCGTCCATCGTGTCCGGCGTGATGATGTACCACGTCGCGACGCCCGCGCCAAGAAATAACAAAACGAGAACGGCGATGAAGCGAATGGGGACGACAATCGAACCGATGTTGATGATTTTGTCACCGGCAACGAGGTCGCCCGAAATGCGGACATCGCCCCCGGAGATATTGACCCCGCCAACGCGGTCGCGGCGGCGCGGCAGCCAACGCGCGAAAAGCGCGCCGACACTGAACGGGGTGGACGCACGCGCGGGCGGCTGCGCCGATTCGTTCGCGCGGCGGCGTTCGGGCGCATCGGGCGGCTTGGGCGATTTGTTTTCGGGAAGGTCAGGCGGACGCGTTGCCATGTGCGTTTAGGTTGCGCGCGCTTTTTCTGCGATTTTTTTGATTGCGGTGGTGATGCCCGAAACGGGGCTGAGGATGGCGTTCGCGGTCACTTCTAAAATATCGGGCGCAATCTCTTGCAAAAATTTCATCCAACGTTCCACGCGATTCGCGTTCGCGGCTTCACCTTTCGCAACTTCCGTTTCAATCGTCTTGACCGCATCGCGAATTTCGCCGCGCTCGACGTTCGGGTCATTCGGACGCGCGTCAATCTGTTTGTAAATCGCGCTGAACAGTGCGGCGAGGTCTTGACCGCTCACACCTTGTGATTGATTGATATTTTTTCCCGCCGCGACTTGGCCCACTGTCGCGCCCGCGCCAATGTTGACCGTGTTCACATCGCCGCGAATTTCGTCGCCGTGAACAATTTTGTCGCCGCTCACCACATCACCGCCGACGTGAATGCTGCCGCCGGAAATGTTGATGCCGCCGCGATTTCCCTTACTTGCCTCTGGTTCCATCTTTGGCTCCTTTTGAAAAATCATGCCATCGTCCGCGCGCATAAACAACACGGGCGTACCCCATTCCAACACACTGCCGTCAAAATAAATCGCGCGCCGCGCTTCATTCACCGCCGCGTCAATCGGATACCCGTCCGCGAGCGTCGCATACACATCTTTTGAAAATTGAATCGCGGCATTGTCCGTTATCGGAAACTGCATCGCAATCACGGCGGGGATGCCCTGTTGGACGAGGTGGGGCGCAACACCGGCAAACGGATTTTGATTCGAGACGCGCGCGCCCTCACACGCGTTCAGCAACACAACGCGCATCGAATTCACATCGTGCAGCAGCACGCCAAGTTGTTCATCGCGCACCACGCGGCGCGTTTTGTCGTCATTCTCAAAAATCAACGCGCCGCGCTGTGTCGCGGCGTCATATTCGCCGTGTCCGATGAAATGAAAGAGGTGATAATCGTTCTTGCGTAATTGTGCGCGCAGTGCTTCAACGGTTGGTGGTTCCACGCGCGTCAGGGTGATTTTCTTGTTCGCGCTCAAATTGCTCACCGCATCTTGCAGACGCGTCCACTCGCTTTCGACATCGAGCGGGTCGTCGTCGCTGGGACTCGCCAACACCGCGAGCAAATTCAACGGCGCGGGCGCGGCAAGCGGTTCGACGCGTTCGGGAATCTCAAGAAACCGCACGATGGGGGTTTCTTTGGACAGCGCGAGAAATTGTTCACGCGAGGCGTCATACAGATATTCCCACGGCAAGTCCGCGAGTTCGGGAACATCGTTCAGGCGCAACTTGACGCGCAGTCCTTTTTTCTGACGTTCCGCTTCATCGCGGCTGCGGCGAAAACTTGTCAGCGTTTCGTCGTGAAACGCCGCGTGGAACAGTTTTCCGCCGAACTGTTTTAACCATTCTTCGGGTTTCAGCCCTGTCCCCACAATTGGCGCGCGGCGCCCGACACGCGCGAGAAAATTTTGCAACTCGGATTGCGTGAACGGCAGCACAAAATTCGCGCTCGCCTGTCCGACGGGCGAATTTACGACGCGCGCGCGGTACGAATCGCCAATTTTTTCGACCAGCAGGTCAAAGGTGAGGTAGGAGGTGGTGGACATGGCGTCACTGTACCACGCGCGAGGAACGCTTGTCAATGGCGCGCGGGACAATTGTATCGGTTATTAGTGCTTGTCATTCCCGCGCATCGGTGTATAATAGCAACCACTTGAGGTTAGGAATGTTCAATCACTTTTCATTCTCGATGTTGATGCCGATGGCGTGCCGTAGTAGAGGCAGCGCGTAATTTGTCGCGTTAGCCAACGGTACGCCGCTCACCGCTTGTTCGTGCGAACACTGTTCGCCTCCGACGGCGGTTTTTTATTTTCTGAAAAAGGAATGAAATACATGAAATCAAAGGAACTAACGGAACTAACGAGCTCCAATGTCCCTTGTTTCCCTTAGTTCCCTTGCCTTTGGAGTTACAACCATGACCAACTATATCAGCTCGTATCCCGCGTGGCCCTATGTTAACGGACCACTGCATCTCGGACACGTCGCGGGAACGTTTGTCCCGAATGATATTTTTGTGCGCTATCAACGCCTGCGCGGCAATGCTGTTTTATCTGTGACAGGTTCCGACACGCACGGCACGCCCGTTACCGTCACCGCCGAAGAACAAGGACGCACGCCGCGCCAAGTTGCGGAAGAATATCACGCGCTCGCCGTCGAATCGCTGACCAAACTCGGCATCTCGCTCAATCTGTACACGCACACCGACACGGAAAATCATTATCGCATCACGCAGCAATTCTTTTTGAAATTGTACCGCGACGGTTACATTTTCAAACAGAGTGACCCGCAGCTGTACGATGTGGACGCCGCGCGCTTTTTACCTGACCGTTACGTCGAAGGCGAATGCCCGATTTGTCATTACCCGCGCGCGCGCGGCGACCAATGCGAGAACTGTGGCAACTTGCTCGACCCGTTACAGCTCATCAATCCGCGTTCACGTTTCGCCAAAGAGGGCGAGTCGCACAAACTCGAAGTGCGCGAGACGGAACACTTTTATCTCGACCTGCCCAAATTCAACAAGCCGCTGTTGGATTGGGCAAAACAGCAAACGCATTGGAAACCGAATGTGCTGTCGTTCACGTTAAATTACTTGCGCGGCGACGGCACGGACGAAAATCCGAACGGACTGAAACCGCGCGCCATTACGCGCGATTTGGAATGGGGCGTACCGATTCCCCCCGAAATCGGAAACTTTCCCGACAAACGCATCTATGTTTGGTTCGACGCGGTGATTGGCTATTACAGCGCGTCAGTGGAATGGGCGAAGGTTATCGCGCACGATGATGACGCGTGGAAAAAATGGTGGAGTGTTGCCTCACCCCCAGCCCCTCTCCTGAATTTCAAAATCGGAAATTCAGGAGAGGGGGGTCCTCAACTCCCCCTCTCCTCAAAATCGAATTCTGGTTTTGAGGAGAGGGCGACGGGGGGTGAGGTGCAGAGTTTTCAATTCATCGGCAAAGACAATATCGTCTTTCACACCGTGATTTGGCCCGCGCTGCTTTTGGGATTCGGCGATGGCAAATTGCCACTGCCTTCCAATGTTCCCGCGAATGAATTCCTAAATCTCGAAGGACGCAAGTTTTCCAAGTCGGCGCACTGGGCGGTGTGGGTGCATGAATTTCTCGCATCGTACGACGCCGACGCATTGCGTTATCTGCTCGCGGCGAATCTGCCCGAATACGCGGACACGGATTTCAAGTGGAGTGAATTCGTGCGCCGCAACAATGATGAACTCGTCGCGACGTGGGGCAATCTCGCGAATCGAACATTGACGTTCACGCACAAAAATTTCGACCAGCGCGTGCCGACACCGGGCGCGTTGAATGACGACGACCGCGCACTGATTGAAAAATCGGAACGCGCGTTGCAAGTGATTGGTGATGCGATTGACGCGTGTCGTTTTCGCGATGGGGTGCAGCACGCGTTCGAAATTGCGCGCGAAGCGAATGCCTATCTGAATCAAACGGAACCGTGGAAAACAATCAAAGTGAACCGCGAACGCGCGGGTACGAGCTTGTACGTGGTACTGCGCGTGCTTGATAACCTCAAAACTGTACTGTATCCGTACTTGCCGTTTTCTTCAAACGAATTGCATCGGCAACTCGGTTACACGGATGATTTAGCGGGGACGTTCGAAACGCGGACGATTGCAGAAGAAACACGCGACCATCTCGTCCTCACCTACATTCCACCTAAAACAAACGCGGGGTGGAAACCCAGCGAACTGCGCGGCGGCGAACTCTTGGGCGAACCGAAGGCGTTGTTCAAAAAATTGGATGAGAGTGTGATTGAGGTCGAGACGGCGAAATTGGGGCGGGCACAATAAAAGCGTAGGGGCGCAGCATGCTGCGCCCCTACAGTTTTCACATCCTCAATCTTCGTTGTTCTCTTTCCACTTGGTTCTTGCAGCTCACACACAGCCGCGTTTCGGGAAAAATTTGCAAACGTTCGGGGTCAATCGGTTTGCCGCAGCGTTCGCAGATGCCGTACTTGCCTTGCGCGGCGACTTTTAAGGTTGCGTCAATTTCTTCCAGACGTCGTTCGTACGCCGCGACCAAGCCCAATGTCTTTTCGCGTTCGTACACATTCAAGTCCACTTCGTCGCCCGTCATTTCGGGTGCTTCCTGCAATTCCGCGCGCAAATTGGCGAGTTCATTCTCGACCTGCGCCCGTTCCTGCAGCAGCATTTCTTTTTGATTCAGCAAAGGTTTAACCGGCTTTTCGGCGCCGTTCTTGCCGTTCGGCGACGCCGCGCGTGTGCGAGCGCCGGTGCGGCGTGAGGACGTTGTCGTTTTGCGTGCCGGCTTTTTGGTTCCCCGCGCATGAATTTTGGTTTTCGATTTTGTCTTGCTGCTCGTACGTGCCGTAGCCATGCTCTTGCCCCGTGAGTGCATCATTAAACAAGCTTTTGGGCTCCTCAAGCTAAAAACCCGTCCGGAAATTGTCGGACATTTAGTTTCAGTTCACAAAATTTGGTTAGGGATGCACTCGCCACTCCAATGTGGAATGGGAATTTAAGTGCGAGTGTATAGCATAGAAACGCAGGCGCGTCAAGCAAAAATTTGTGATTTCGAGCTTCCCCATCAGATCCGCTGTCGAAAGTCTCGAAATCAACCTATTTTCTCGACGTGTAACGTCAGTCCGTCCACTGCCACCACGCGGACCGTTTCCCCTTCTTGAACGGGCGCATTCCGGGCAATCGCGCTCCATTCCTCACTTTTGACCAAAACGGTGCCTTGCGGATTCAGCGCGGTTTTGGCGATGCCGCTTGCGCCGACATAGGTGTTCATGCTCATCAGCACGGGAACGTTGCGCGTGCGAACGACCGCGCCCAACACAAAGACAAAGAACGACGCGGTAAAAATCGTCAGCGCGCCGATGACCCACGGCGAAACGCTCACATCGGGCATCGTCGGTTCGGGCGGCGTCAATGGGCGGAACAAAAAGAACGCGCCGAGCAAAAATGCAATCACGCCGCCGACGGTCAGCGCGAAACCCGTGACTTTGAGGTCCAGCACCATCATGCCGATTCCTGCGACAATCAAAATTACCGCCGCCCAATTTGTCGGCAAACCAAATAACGCAACCGCCGCGAGCGTCAGACAAATGATGCCCACAATCGCGGGCAGCACCGCGCCGGGATTGTACACTTCGGCAATCAACGCAATCGTGCCAATGTTCAAGAGAATCAGCGCAATGTTCGGGTCGAGCAAGAGATGAAAAAATTGCTCAAAGAAATTCATCTCGACCTGTCGGACGCTTGCGTTCGCGGTGTTGAGCGTCACATCCGTTCCGCGAATTTTTACCACTTTGCCATGTGCTTGATTCAAAACATCTTGGACATCGCGCGCGATAAAATTTATCGCGCCTTTTTCGAAAGCCTCTTGGTCGGTAATCGCCACCGCGTTGCGAACGGCATCTTCGCCCCATTCCACACTGCGCCCGCGCTGTGTCGCAATCGAACGAATTAACGCGGCGGCATCGTTCGTCACCTTCGTTTGCATCGTCCCCGTGAATTCGCCCGTCATCGCAACGGGACTCGCCGCGCCGATGTTGGTTCCCGGCGCCATCGCCGCGAGATGTCCCGCGTACGTGATGAATACGCCCGCCGAGCCCGCGCGCGCACCCGACGGCGAAACGTACACAATAATCGGCACAGGCGAATCAAAAAAGCGTTCGACAATTTTGCGCGTCTCTGCAAGTGCGCCGCCCGGTGTATTGAGCGTGAATACAATCGCACTCGCGTTTTCCTCGCGCGCATTGTTAATCACGCGTTCGACATATCCTTCGACGAACGGGTCAATGACGCCGGTGATAGAGGCGACGTACACGCGCGGCGCGTTCGTTTGCGCGCGCAAAATGGTTGTGGTGAAAAATGAAAACGCGCCGCTCAATCCCAGTACGATGAACAGCGCGCCACTGACTTTTATAACTTTCATGTTCGGCTCACTCTTTCTCGTGGGGCAAGGACAAGCCGTTGCCCCTACGCTTCACCTTCGACGCATCACGGTTCACTCATTTAATCCGCGTCCAATTGACGACAATGTGACAGCCCTGCACATTGCCTCCGGGATATTCTACGTCCAACACCGCGCTCGCGTTGCTGCCAAAATCATCAACGACGACGAGGTGGAACAGTCCTTTGTCGGAACCCAACGCGATTTGATATTCGCCCGCGTCGTTGGTGCGCGCGTACGGCGGCAAGTAGCCAAAGTCGTTGTAAATTTTGATGCCGACGTTTGCAATCGGATTGTTTTGCGCGTCCTGCACACTGCCGCGAATGTCGCCCGTGCCGTTGCACGGCGCGTTTTGGCGTACGCGTACTCCCGGTGCGTACAAAACGCCTGTCGTAGAAATGACCGGAACGGATGTGGCAAGCGGGTCGCGCGTTGCAAACGGGTCCGGCGTTGGCGTAATGCCCCCTTCAAGCGTCGGCGTTGGAAACGGGGTAGGATTCCGAACGGCTTCCTGGCACGCGGCGGCGGCGAGAGACGCTTTCGTTTGCGTTTCCATTCCCGCGCCCAATTGAACGGCGGCGTTGTATTCGTTTTGGGCAATGCACGCGCTGGAATTCATCACCGAATCGCCAAAGGCGATGTGCGCGTCGCGGAGCTTTTGTTTCACGTCGCCGAAATTCGGGTCGCGCGCATAGAGCTCCTGAAAGGTCAAGACCGCCTGTTTCAAATTGCTGCCAAGCAGCGACAGACCACCAAAGTAGAGCTGCGCGCGTTCGCGCTGCGTGCGCGCTTCGGCGTTGTTCGGGTCGAGCGTCAGCGCGGCTTCAAAACGCCGCCGCGCCAAGTCCACATCATTTTGCAGCAGCGCTTGTTTGCCCCCCGCGAGATATGCTTGGACGAGATACGCGTCCACTTCACTCACACGATAATCATTTTTCACGCGGCGCAATTCTTCAAACAAATCAATCGCGTTGTTCCAATCCTCTTGCGCGATGGCTTGCTCCGCGCCGGCATACAGCTGTTTCGCAATCGCCACGTCTTGCGGTTCTTGTTCCACAATCGCCGTGTGCGCGGTTTTTAATTGCTGCAATTTTGCGCGGGCGGGTTCGTAATCGGGCTTGTATTGCAGCGCCAGTTCCAATTCCGCAATCGCGAGCTGTGTGTATGTTTCCGATTCGTACGCGAGCGCGCGTTGAAAATGTTCTTGCGCCTGGCGTTCAATAAATTGCGCGCGGTCTTGATTGCCCAAATACACGCCGAGCGTGAACGGAATGGTGAATGCAAGTGCGATGCCCACAATTGCCAGCGTAATGAGCCACGCGCGCATGTGATTCCGCACGAGGGGGGGGGGCTGCGGCAAGGAAAAATGCACCGGCGGCGCGGCTGCAAGAGTGGTTGGGATTGCTTCGGGTGCGGCGTATTCGTACGCGGTCACGGGCGCGGGCGGTTCGGGCTGAGGCGGACTGTTTTTCGCGTTCGGCAGCGGCGCCGACGATAACGCGCGGTCACGCCCGCGCGGCGGCTGCGGTTTGTTGGGCGAAGGAAGCGGCTCGGGAAGCCCGGGGGGTAATGAAGACATGACGTTTGACGAATGACGAATGACGGAAGCGAGGCGTATTACTTGGTCTCGACGATGAGGTTGCCCTGCGCGTCTTGTAATTGTACCTGAATCGCGCCGCCTGCAATAGGAAATTGTTCGCTCCACGCTTCCTGCGGCGTCAATGACATCGGACGCGTTTGCACGATTTCACCGTTTTGTTTCAGCACCAACACCGCCTCACGCGCGCGCGCCGAAGCGATGGAAACAAACGCCTGATTCTTTTCCACGCGCAGCGAAATGGCGGCATCGGCGGACGCGGCGAGCAAACCGTTTGTGCGCGCAAAGGGCAGCCAAGTTTCCGTCCACGCGCGGGTTTCATTTGGCGCGAGCGTTACGTCGTCCTCAGGAAAAAACGTGCGCGGGATGCCGCCCCACATTTCAAAATAGCCAGAACCGTCGTCGGTGTACAAGTCGCGACAGCAAAAGTTCGGACCGAACGCAAACAACTTGACCCCGGGCGCTTGTTCAGGCGGAAAGACGCGCGCAATGCCCAATGCCGTCGTGTGATTATACGCGCCGACAAAGTTTGTTGCCAAATTTTTCGCGTTCGCTTGGGCTGCAAAGACGCCGAGATACACGTCCCAATTTTTGTACCAACGCAAATCGCGCCCGTTGAGATTGGAAAAGGAAACGGGCGCGGCAGCGTGCCGCGCGCCGGGCGGCACAAACTCTTGTGGAATCCATTCGTTGCCCGTGCTGTGAACAAAAACGCTGTCGCTCGGAAAAATAAATTCCGTATTTGGCGAAATTTCGTGCGCGCCGAGATTGAGCATCGCATTGTTCCAAAACTGGACGCGCTGCGGCTGCGCGGTGGGGTTTTCGACGCGCGTTTCGATTTCAAAATTCGCGGTCTGCGCGCGCAGCGTGACGCGAATCCGTACGCGCGGGCGGTCTGCGGCATCCGAATCGCGGAGGGTAATCGTCGCGGCGTTGTCGTCGAAATTTGTTTCAAATTGCCACGCCGCGTTCCATTCGTACCCATGCTCTTGCGTCGGGAACGCCCACTCGATGCCGCCCGCCGCGAGCCACCCTTTTTGCGCGCTCAAGCCCCACGGCGAAGGTTTCAGAACACGATTGTTGTACAACAAATTTTGATTCGTCGGTTTGTAGGTGATTTGGTACAAGCGTCCGCCGAGTTCTGGCAGAAACGTCAATTTGAGATAGCGATTTTCCAAAACCACCGCGCGAAAAATTTTTTGCGTCGTTCCCAAATTTTTGTGCGCCTTTTCGTACGCGTCGCGGTCAAGCGCGAAAAAGGAAACATTCGTCTGCGCGTCGGTGGCGGGAAACAAAAATGTTTCGTACGGATACGCGACGAGCGCGACCTCTTGAAAATAAATGTTGGTGTCGGACGCGGGCGGGGGTGGCGGCGCGCCGAATGGCGTTGGCTGGGGCGTTGCTGTCGCGTCAAAGCTGATTGGCGCGCGCGTTGGCGTCGGCGTTTCTGTTTCGAGCATAAGCGGAGACGGCGACGCGAATGCGGTCAGCGTTGGCAAAGGGCGCGTGAGTGCGGGCGATGTTGTTGGCGTGAACGATTCGCGGCAGCCGAGCAGCACGAAGGCGAGCAAGAAAAAACGGCTCGATACAAACAATCGCGCGAGCCGTTCCGAGAAAATGGTCTGCATCAATGACGGGTCAATCTAGCGGCGAGTTGATTATAGTCTTAATCCCGCGTCCCCCAAAACCCTCTGGCTATCCACGAATAACACGAATAACACGAATCGGGAAAATGATTTGTGTTATTCGTGCTATTCGCGGATTTCAATCTGAGGGTATAATGCGCGCATGGACCCACAAACGTTAGCGCGACTCGCGCTGCTTTCCGCGATTCTCGCCGTTTCCGCGCAAGGCGCGAATGTTTCCACCAACACCACAGCAAATTCCACCACCTACATCGTACAAGCAGGCGATACGCTTTTCTCCATCGCGACAAAATTCAACATCACCGTCGCGGCGATTCAACAGGCAAACAATCTCGCAAATCCGAACGCGCTTTCTGTCGGACAGCGTTTAATCATCCCCGGCGTCGTCGCGCAAAACACTGCAACGCCCGCTTCGACAAGCTCGGCGCAGGTTCCCACTGCGCGTGGTCCGACGCCAAACGCGACGGCACAACCAACGTCAAGCGTCAACAGTCAAACGTCAGAAACGGAAACGTACATTGTGCGCGCAGGCGATACGCTCGCGAGCATCGCCGCGCAGTTCGGCGTGACGCTCGTGGAATTGCAGCGCATCAACAATCTCGGCAATCCGAATGTGTTGAGTGTTGGACAGCGTTTGCTCATTCCCAAACTCGTCAACACAAATTCCGCCGCGCCCGATGGCATTCGCATTGTGCCGCCGGTTGTGCGACAAGGACAAACGATTACACTGCGCGTGAACGCGGCGAACGTTTCCGAAGTGCTGGGCAAATTCGACCAACAAGATTTGCGGTTCAACAAATTGAATGACGAATGGGTTGCGCTCATCGGTATTTCGCGCTGCGCGAATTACATTGGCGAATATCCGGTGAATCTCACGCTGCGCGACACGCTCGGCAATCCGAAAGCGGTGCAGTTCAACGTGCGCGTGAACGCGGGAACATTTCCGACAGAGGACATTACGCTCACCGCGCAAATGTCCGCGCTCCTCGACCCCGCGATTATGAACGCGGAAAACGCGCTCGTCGCGCAAACCGTTTCGCAATACACGCCGGGGCAAGCATGGAAGGGCGCATTTCGTTCGCCCGTTGATATTAAAAATCCGCGCGTGAGTTCGCAATTCGGCGAACGGCGCAGTTACAACGGCGGCAAACCGGGCTTGTGCGGACACGAAGGACAAGATTACGGCGTCGCGGGCGGCACGCCCGTCTATGCTACCGCGCCCGGCACCGTCATTCTCGCGCAAGAGCTCAAGGTGCGCGGCAAGGTGGTATTCATTGACCACGGGCGCGGCGTCTTTACCGCGTTTTATCACTTGAAACAAATTGACGCGCAAGCAGGACAACGCGTGAACGCGGGGGACCTGATTGCCCAAGTCGGCACAACGGGATTTTCGACCGGCGACCATTTGCATTGGAGTATGTGGGTGAATGGCATTTACGTGAATCCGTTGCAGTGGGTGGAGGAGGAGATTCCGTGAAGGGGAGAGAGAGAGAGAGAGGGACTGATGGAGTGAAACGTCAAACGTCAAACGTCAAATGGATGGCGTAGGGGCAACGGCTTGTCCTTGCCCTGATGTGCGATACGCGATACGTCAAATGGATGGCGTCGGGGCAACGGCTTGTCCTTGCCCTGTTGTGCGATACGTGATACGCCAAACGGAGGGCGTCGGGGCAACGGCTTGTCCTTGCCCTGTTGTGCGATATGCGATACGCCAAATGGATGGCGTCGGGGCAACGGCTTGTCCTTGCCCTATTGTGCGATACGCCAAATGGATGGCGTCGGGGGCAACGGCTTGTCCTTGCCCTGTTGTGCGATACGCGATTTGCCATCCGCGATTGAAACGCGCGGCGATTGCGTATAGAATCTGAAAAATGTTTTGATGATTTGGAGAAGGTCTGATGCGAAACATTCATTGGCGCTGGTTTGTCCTTGCGATCATTTCGTTCCTCGTCGTCATCGGCTTGAGCATGTTTGCGTTTCCTTCAACGCGCGAACTTTTCTCTGCCGATTTTTTCACGATGCTCGGTTTCGCGTTAGTGGGTGTTATCGCCGTTGTTGCAGGACTGCGCGCAATCGTTGAACGCGAATCAAGAACCCCGACGCGTATCACGCATACCAACACCGGCGGCATTGGCGATGCCGCGACGGTAGGACAAAGCATTGTCGGTGACAGCAATACACAAACGATTGGCACACAAAATATCATTGGCACACAGATCATTAACGAACGCGCGCAGCAACATGACGCGCGTTTTTCATTGCGGACGCCGCCGCGCGATTTTACGGGACGCGTTGATGAAATCGAAACGCTTGTCCACGCGTTGACGCAAGGGCTAGGTGCAGCGATTTCGGGATTGAGCGGGATGGGCGGCATCGGCAAAAGCGCGCTCGCGTCCGTTGTTGCGACTTTAGTCGCAACTACATTTCCCGACGCGCAAATTTGGCTCGACATGCGCGGACTCGACAAGGAACCGACGAGACCTTCTGACGCAATGCGTCAAGTGATTCTCGCGTTCGAACCCGGCGCGGGCGCAGCAATCAAAGATGCGAATGACGCGCAGCTCGCGCAAATCTATCGCGGCGTCTTGCACGGCAAACGCGCGCTGCTCGTCTTGGACAATGCGCGCGACAACGCACAAATTCGTCCGCTGCTTGAAGCGGATGCCGCGTTTCTCGTCACCTCGCGCGCGACGCTGACCGAAGCGGGACTGAAACCATTGCGGCTCGGAGTGATGAAGGAGGATGAGGCGGAAGCGTATTTGATTTCGTTGTGCGCGAGATTACAGAACACAGAAAACAGAACACAGAGAATCGAACTGCGCAAATTGTGCGG
>CALMZO010000406.1 GCA_937870825.1 uncultured Chloroflexota bacterium
GGTTTGGTGTGATGACCGCACCAGATTGTGTCTCACCATGAGCAGTTTCGCAAAAGTGTTAGCTACTCAGGTATTTCTCCCTTGTTTCCTAATTGACTTTGCATTGTAAGTAATGTATCATCAGAGTATTATACTCTGATGATACATTATGAAATTCTATAACCGCAAGCGCGAACTCGCACTACTGGATGCTTTGTTTAATCGCCCGGACGGACAACTCTATGTCCTCTATGGGCGTCGGCGCGTTGGCAAGACGGTTTTGCTAACACATTGGCTTGAGACGCGCAAACACCGTGCCATTTTTTGGACCGCAGACCGCACTTCCGCCGCGACGCAACTCCGCCTCTTTTCCCAAACCATCCAATCGTTCATTGAACCTACCCAAGTTATTCCTCCCGATTTCACCTATGGCTCATGGGACTTGCTACTCAACGAACTCGCGCGTTTAGCACAGCAGAAACGCCTTGTCGTTGTCTTGGATGAATTCACCTATCTTATCGAATCGGATCCGGGACTCGCGAGTGTCCTGCAACGCCTCTGGGACCATCGTCTTAAACAATCCAACCTCCTGTTGATTCTCACTGGCTCTCACGCAGGGATGATTGAGCGCGAGGTGCTTGCCTATCGCTCCCCGCTTTACAATCGCGCTACTGCCAGCACGCATCTCCAACCAATGCCGTTTAGTGCTCTGGCAGAATTTTTTCCAAGGTATTCGGTTGAGGAGCGTGTGACAATTTATGGTTTGCTCGGCGGAGTGCCCCAGTATTTTGAATTGTTTCAAACGGGCTTGAGATTGGAAGAAAACTTGGAAAACCTTTTAACCTCTTCGATGATTCTGGATGATGCCGGCGCGCTCTTGCGTGACCAATTGAGTGAACCGCGTAATTACGTTGCAATTGTTTCAGCGATAGCAGCAGGATATACCCGCATCACTGAAATTGCTTTGATGGCGGGGCTGGAACATACAAATGTAAGCCGTTACCTGAACACGTTACAGCATCTTGGAATCGTCGAGCGTCAAGTTCCTGCAACAGAAAGTCGCCCTGAGCAGAGCAAGAATGGACGCTATCGCATCACAGACCCCTACTTGCGGTACTATTATCGTTTCATTGCACCGAACCGCACGAGTTTGGAACGCGGTCTGACGCAACAAGCGTGGGCGAACATCAAACAACATCTAGCAGAATTTGTGGGCAGTTTTGGTTTTGAAGAGTTGTGTCGCGAATGGGTTTTAAGGCATGGTGATGCCGGAAAGTTGCCATTCGTACCGCGTCGCGTTGGGGCATTTTGGAAGCGTAAAGGACCACAAATAGATGTTGTCGCCGTCAATGAGGATGAACACGCGATTCTCTTGGGAGAATGTAAATGGCGGGATGAAACACTGGGACGTGGAGTCGCGAAAGCGTTGGTGGAAAAGACTGAATTGGTTGTGCCGGAACCAATAGACAAATGGAAAGTGTATTACGCCTTTTTTAGTAAATCAAGTTTCACCCCGGAAACTCAACGTGAGATGACAGGCAAGCATACGTTGTGGATTGGTTTGGAGGAATTGGAACAAGGGTTACAGGAAGGCTAGGGTCGGTTCTGTTCTGTGACCCTTCACGCGTTCATATCATAAAGTTATCCGAAGACAAGATTGTGACTGTCACGCGCGTCAGCGGTACACTTACGTTTCCCGCAAACTTTATGCTGGTCGCGGCTCTTAACCCGTGTCCGTGCGGCTTTTACCAAGACCCGGTTAAAGAATGTACGTGCTCGCCCTCAACGATTGCGCGCTATCAAAAACGAATTTCGGGTCCGCTGCTGGACCGCATTGATATTCACATCACTGTTCCGCGCGTCGAGTATGAAAAATTGTCAGGCAATCGGATGGGTGAATCCTCATCAACCATTCGCGCGCGTGTGGAAAAAGCGCGTGAGATTCAACGCCAGCGTTTTGCCCAAAGCGCAAATGATAGTGCTGCTCCATTACAAGCGAACGCGGATATGGGACCGGCAGAAGTGCGCCAGTTTTGTGAATTGGACGAGGCGGGGAAACAATTGATGCGCGCGGCGATGAAGCAGATGAATTTAAGTGCGCGCGCCTATCATCGCATTTTGAAATTGGCGCGCACGATTGCGGATTTAGCGGAGAGTGAAAAAATCGAGACGCATCATTTGGCGGAAGCGGTGCAGTATCGGGCGCGGAGTCAAGAATAGGTCTCTGTGTAACTCCAAAACATATAGAGAGCCAATATCATTTCCTTGTGTTCGCCATCTTCACATAAACTCGCTTCCCCTGCCCAATGAGTGTTTGATAGTACCCGAAAATGGATTTCAATCCACGCTCCCCGTGTGTCACAGCTCACCGTAAAATGGTTCTCCCGCAATTTCCATGAGTACATCAAGCAATCGGCCAATTCTCGAGGCAAACTGAAAAATTTTGCGTGAAGAGGCTCGGAATTTTCGAAAGTAATGTACCAACCGTGGGCTTTTACGCCAAGTGCGGGAGAACCGGTTTGGGTGAGATTTGACACCTCTCACGAGCGTTCGATGATTCCTCTATCACGCAAGACATTCTCGATGTCCTCTTTGAATCTCCGTCGTAATGCTCTCGCGAGCGTTCGATGATTCCTCTTGGTCGGCGGGTATCCGCTGCAAGTGTTGGTCGAGCCGTCGTAATGCTCTCACGAGCGTTCGATGATTCCTCTGGATATGACAGGGCATCGGATTGGCTCATAGAAGGTGGGGTCGTAATGCTCTCACGAGCGTTCGATGATTCCTCTCGGAGTTGCGCGGCGCAGACTTGCGCGGCTTAGATTTGCGGTCGTAATGCTCTCACGAGCGTTCGATGATTCCTCTCGATTTTCAAAACCGCCGGGACAGCGGACGTGAAGCATTTGTCGTAATGCTCTCACGAGCGTTCGATGATTCCTCTGTGACGGAACCGCCGCCGCCACCCACGTCTACGCCCGTCGTAATGCTCTCACGAGCGTTCGATGATTCCTCTGAACAACAAAGAATACAACGGATGGTACAACTACGAAACATGTCGTAATGCTCTCACGAGCGTTCGATGATTCCTCTCACCACTGAAATCACGCATCCCGCCGAACGGGTCCGTCGTAATGCTCTCACGAGCGTTCGATGATTCCTCTCAACGTTATTTTGGGAACGGGACGGTGACGGCGAAAGAGTCGTAATGCTCTCACGAGCGTTCGATGATTCCTCTACTTGCAGCCGCACTGCAAGCCGAAATTGACGCCGCGCTCGAAAGTCGTAATGCTCTCACGAGCGTTCGATGATTCCTCTTACTTGCGGGGATTCTGATTGTCCTGTATTTCTTGGTTCGTCGTAATGCTCTCACGAGCGTTCGATGATTCCTCTCGAAGCGGTCAATCCGGAGACCGGCGAAATCAAAGGGTCGTAATGCTCTCACGAGCGTTCGATGATTCCTCTATTAAGCGCATCACGCTCGAATACACCGATAGCGACGGACGTCGTAATGCTCTCACGAGCGTTCGATGATTCCTCTGTACCGCCATCCCCCCCTGACCGTCGCTCTGATGACATTGAGTCGTAATGCTCTCACGAGCGTTCGATGATTCCTCTGGAACTGTACGCGTTGCTGCGAAAGATTCGGGATGGTCTGTCGTAATGCTCTCACGAGCGTTCGATGATTCCTCTACCATCAAGTACGGCACTCGCAAATTGTCGGATGATGAAGGTCGTAATGCTCTCACGAGCGTTCGATGATTCCTCTCTTCTCACCAGAACTCGCCGCGGCTCTCCAAAATGAGATTGTCGTAATGCTCTCACGAGCGTTCGATGATTCCTCTCACACTGCCCAAAGAATTTTTCGTTTCACGCTGGTATGAGTCGTAATGCTCTCACGAGCGTTCGATGATTCCTCTAGTTCATTCAACCAATCGGCAACACTCGCGGGCATTCACCGTCGTAATGCTCTCACGAGCGTTCGATGATTCCTCTGCTTGACCCGTTGAAAGAGCATTACGATTGGATTATCGTCGTAATGCTCTCACGAGCGTTCGATGATTCCTCTTGCACTTATTGCAATCGCGTTTAATAAAATCTAAAAACCCGTCGTAATGCTCTCACGAGCGTTCGATGATTCCTCTGAAGAGGGCTACGAGGTAGTCCTGCGCGAGCCATGTGAGTCGTAATGCTCTCACGAGCGTTCGATGATTCCTCTTAACGACGTTTTCCAATGTCTCGGTGCAATGTTGATGATGAGTCGTAATGCTCTCACGAGCGTTCGATGATTCCTCTCTAGACGCGGGACGCGACGAAAATGGAAAATTACGATTCGGTCGTAATGCTCTCACGAGCGTTCGATGATTCCTCTAAAATTCAATCATCTTGACAGATATTTATGGCAGTGAGTCGTAATGCTCTCACGAGCGTTCGATGATTCCTCTCGAAGGTTACGGAATCTTCGGTCTTTCCAAGAACTTCATACGTCGTAATGCTCTCACGAGCGTTCGATGATTCCTCTCCTTCTGGTGGATGATTCGGGTTATGTAGGTGCATTTGGTCGTAATGCTCTCACGAGCGTTCGATGATTCCTCTAGCGGAATCCGACGAGCCGGCTTTCTCCCACTCGCGCCTCTTTTTTCAATCAGGGCACATCATGTTGCTCCCTAACCTTCCTTTTTTCACAAGAAACATATCAGGTTCACCCCACTTCCCCTTCAGCAGCGCACCCCCCCTTGTGTCGGTGCTGATTTTCTGCCAAATTTCAAGTCGGGATGCGCTGACAGTCACACAATCATCACCTCCGGTTCCACCATCACGCCCAGCTGCCCAATCGTTTCCACCTGCCCGCGGCAGTTGGCGCACAACTGATAAAAACGCACACTATCCTCCTTTTCCACAATCCAACGCGTCAAACGCTTTCGCAAATCCGCATACCCGCGCGCGTCCAAATCTGCCTCGAACACACTTTTCTGCACCCTCACCCCATAACCCTCCAACAGCTTGGCAATCTTGCCGCGCCGTTTATCATCGGGAATATCATACGCAATCACGTACAGCATATTCAATGCACAAGGCACAATACTCTCGACTATTGACTAACGACTAACGACTAACGAAAATACATCGGCACATAATCCGGCGCGCGCCGCTGAATACAATCCACAATCGCGCGCGCCTGCGCTTGAATACATCGCCGCACCGCTAAACGTTCATTCAAACGCGGATACAAAATCGTCTCGTCCATCCGCCGCTCGTATGCCAGAATAAAAGTCCGTTTTGCTTTTGCCCCCATCACCACCGGGCGCGCCGTATCGCCCTTTGTAAATTCTTCCGGCACAATCTGTCCCGAATTCACGCACCAGAGCACCACCCCGTCCACCACCGCGCGAAATTCCTCCATCAAGTCCAATGCCAAACTCGGACGATTGTATTCCACCGCGTGCAAAAAACCCGCATACGGGTCCAGCCCCGCCGCTTCCACCGCGCCATAGGCAGTCCGCGCCAAAAGCGTATACCCAAAACTCAACAGCACATTAATCGGGTCCGGCGGCGGACGTCGCATCCGTTTCTCAAACTGCCACGCCGGTTTCAACAGACGTTTCCACGCGCCAAAATACGCCGCTGTCGCCGCGCCCTCCACACCGTTTAATGCGTTCAACTGTGTCGTGCGTTCCGCGCGCGCCGTCGCCTGCGCCAACGCGTCCACCGCCCGCTCAATCACCGCGTCATTGCGTTCCCGATTGTGCCGCTGCACCAGGACACGCGCATTTGCCAATTTCCCCTGCACAAAACGCTGTGCCATCTGCAAACCAAACGCCGCGTCGGTCTGGCATTCATACTGCTTGCGTCGCAGCAAAACATGCGGCGTTGCCGGTCCCGTCAACCGCCCGCAATACTCACCATCCTCCGTCAAAAACACCACATCAAGTTTTTCCGCGAGCAAAAGTTTAATCACCGGCGTCGTCAAACCCACATTGCCCATCAACACCACTTCCGAAACATTGACCAGCGGCGTAGAAGACAATTCTCGCACGCGATCACGCTCAATACTCGATGTACCAGGAGCGTGATCGCGTGCGACCTCATCTTCTTTTTTCACAAGCAGGCGTCGTCCATCCTGATGCAAACGCGCGCCCTGCTCGACAACGTATAATGGCGGCATACGATAAATTCAGATTGCAGATTGCAGATTGCGGATCGCGAATTGCAAATTCATTCAATCACCTCTTCACCTCGTCGCCCTTCACCTCTTCATCCATCAATCTTTTGCACTGTCCCATGCCCAACGCCGTACTGGTGCCAACGCCTGCGAACAATGCAAAATCCGCCAGCAAATTCATCAGCGAAAGCCAATAGCGGTCCTGATTCAACGCCGCGTACGTCACCGTACCCACCGCGCCAAATTTCACCGCGCCATCGCTCTTGAACGGTGCCGCGCGGCTGCTCAAATGAATGCGGCTCACCGCCAAACATTCCAGCGCAAAACGCCGCGTCTCCTCCGGCAAAGCCATCGGCGCAAACGCATTCCACTTTTCCAACAAACTCCCAAACACCCATTCCGGCTGCGGAAAAATTTGCGCCTTGTCCTGCGAACGAAACGCCGTCGCCGAACCAAAACTCAACTCAATGCGCCTTGCCGGAACCGCCCGCGCCAACAACCACGGCGCCGCCAGCGTCTCATAATCCGTTTGCGCCGCCCATGGATGTTCCCTCGCATCGCGCGTCACCCGTTCAATCACAAAGCGCGCGCCATCCAATTCCAATTCGCCGCCCACCACAAACAAATCACTCACGACCGCCGACACATTTTCCGCCAGCGTCGTGTAGCGCAGCGTATATTTCACATCGCGCAGCACTGCTCCATTCGCGCGTTTCCCGCGCAGCGGCGAACACGTAAACGGGCGTGTCCCGCCTTGTGCGTGCAGCGATTCCGCCAGCGGCGCGTCGCGCTCCTCAATCGCGCGCAGCAGCGCCGCATGCGCCGCGCGCCCCAACGCGCTGGGCAGCGCAACTTGTTCCTTTGGACAAAGCGTCAACACGAGTGACAATAACGACATAAAAACCTCGCTTCCGATAGCCGATGGCAGATAGCCGATAGCGAATCGCATTTCGCATACTGCATGACCATCCGACCATCCGGCTATCTTGTCTTGCGCGCTTGCTCCCTCATCGCCTGCAAATTTACAATCTCTGCAATTTCGTACTGCGGTGGCAGCGCATCCGCGACAGGACGCGTCCGCACCATCGCCGGAAAATAACCCATCCGTCCGTGCAGTTCCGCATACAACGCGACCGCGACAAAATTCAGCGACGGCGGCAGCACCAGAATCGGCTGCGACTGCCATTCTTCCGGCGACAACGCGCACGCGTCCGCCAGCGCGACGATTTGCGGCGCAAGCGCGTTCGCCGTATCAATTTGCGTTTTCACCTCAATCACGCGCGAGATTTCCTGCGCGGTGATTTCTTCAAGCCGCGCGCGTTGGGGGGGGGTGAGGGGATGGGAAAAATTGAGGAGGAGCATGGTTGATTTCTGATTTGAGATTTTCGATTTGTCATTCCGAACGGAGTGAGGAATCTCGCTAACGGTCGAAAAGACACATCTATTGTGTCAATTCCATCCAGCGCGGAAATTGTGGCGCTTCTATTTTGATATTGACAGCGTCAAGACAGTCATTGACAAAATCAATTGTCAGAACCCTCATTGTCTTGTATTCGCTTTCGGTCAGCGGTGTCAGCCCGTGCGCCAGAATACTGTTGTTGCGGCTTGTTAAAGCATTGAGTAGGCGCTTTGCAAAAGCGCGATATACGATTCCGATTGGGTCATCCAGCTCAGACAATAGTTCATAATTCTGGCGCAATCCGATTTGGATTTTTTGAGAATGTACATCGCGCAACGATTCATATTGCGCACGCAAGTTCTCTGGCAATAATTCAATAGAAATATTACTGGGGTCAAGTGGGGGCGTGCGTTGTCTCAAACGAAGCTGTGCCAAGAGTTCCAAAGTTCGATACAGCCGCGCTACCGCATCATCGTAGCGTCCTCGACCGGCGCGCCGTTCTGCATTACGTAAGAGGTCGATGACGGGTTCGTATCCGGTCGCGCGTTCTCCGGTGAGTGATTTGAGAAAGCGCCATTGCGATACACAACGGCTTTGATAGGGCATCAACAATTGTTTTGCGCGCGCATGATCAAAGCGATCCCACGCGTCAAACGCACGACACAATGCCACCATTTGGCTCACCATACGTTGCATTTCATTCGACAACGGTGCGGCGCGCACAATTCCTTCGATGACCGATTCGGCAGAACTGTATGCGTAGGCGTCAAACAATCGTTCCGCCTCGTTCAACACCTGACGCGCGCGTACCTCGCCCGCGTTGACCAAAGAAGCCATTTCTGAACCATCCAGCACCCGCACCAAATCTGCGCGTGTCCCGCGCACCAGCGACAACTCCCAATTCAACTCTAACGCTGCCAACACCAGTGCCGCCCCCATCGTTTTAGTACCGCCTGTATAGTCAGCCACATACCGCGCGCCCTGATGAGCATCGGCTAATTTCCTCAAGATGGAACGCATCACGCGATAACAATCGGGCAGACTATCCGGTTCCTCCAATTCGATAATCCCATAACTGCCGGGCGTCAATGCCGTTTGCGTGATGATATTGGGAATATTCTCTCCACATGGATACCCGGTGCCATCCACAGTAACGCGACTGCCGCGCGCTCCGGTCGTCGCCAAAAAACAAACATAGGTCGGCGCATAGTCGCGCACAGCAGTCACAATCGGCGCGCATGCGCCCCCTACGGTACAGACAAGTATGTTTCCCATGACAACTCCTATGCCGCTTTCATCTCCACCAGCACCCAGCCCAACGGTTCTTGTGCAGGCGCGCTGTTTTTATTTTCCTTGACCGTCAAGCGATGTCCTTTCGGAAACGGCTTGTCAAAGTTTGGTCGCCAGTGACCTTTCCACTGCGGAGGTTTGCCCAGTTCAAAACGTTCGCGTGCTGCGCGTACTTGATCGTCGGGCAGATAGGTTCCAACCGTCGTACTCTCCCATCCTGTTCCCCAGCCCATCTGGACAAGGAATACTTGTGGCGTTCGCTGACGTTGGAGCATCGCGCTGTACACTTTACCTGCTGCTTCCCATCCCATCTGCTCCGCCAGTTGTCGGTCGCGTTGAATTTGCCGGTCTGCCCATTCATTCGCGAATTCCGGTAGATGCTCTAGCAAATCGCTTGTTCCACCCCATCCCAGTTCCGCCGCCTTATCGCGCAGCAAATAATCATCCAATCGGAGTGTGCACTCGAACGTCACATTCCGCGGGACTACTTCGACCGCAATCGGAATCGAAGCGCTATCATCCGCAATGACTCGCACGTGTTGGAGCACCAATGTATTTGGAGCCGTGCGCACGGGTTTGCTGTCGGCAAGCTGAATTGCGCGCAAAAGGTCATAATTTGCGTTGTCCGCTTTGGGGCGAAAAATCTTTCGTTCAAATGGTTGGGCGGCTGTTTTTGGCGACCTATCGTCAAAAGTTTCGCCACCCAAATCGCCATTCGCTCCCGCGCGTGCCAATAGCACTGTCCGCAATACACCTTTGAGTGATGAACCCGGCAGATACAAGTTCCCCTCTACATCCTTTATCTGCTCATGAATCTGGTCCAATGTTGTCGTTCCCGACAAGCTGTAACGCACAAACCTTGACTCCTTGACCAAATCCTGTTCGGTAACATATTGCCCTGCCGGTTTGGTCGGGACAGTATTCGTGCGCTCGTACTCGCGCACCAAGACCGCATCTTGATCCAAAACGAACGTCGCTGTTTCCCGTATTCGATAATCATAATCACGCAAGAGGATACTGCCCGTGCCGATATGCAGCGGCGTCACAGTCTTGACGCGTAGCCGAAAGGTTCGCCCTAGTTTTTTTGTATCGTTCATACCCGGACTCCTTCCGCAAACTTGCCCGCCGACACAAAGAACGGGATGCCATAGCGATAGACCTTGCGCGTCTGAAATTCCGGTACATTGTCCGGTTGCACCCTGACCAGATTACCGCGTGCCGAACTGACATCAAGCAGGATAGCTCCTTCCGCCAGCATCCGCACCGAGCGCCGTCGCCACGCATGTCCGGCATCATCGTTGCACCATCCACCTACAGTGACAAGACGATATCCCGCGCCATCCGCCTTTAATGTCGCACGAATTTCATCCGCGTCGCGCGGCGCATAGCGCGAGAGCGAAATGCCCGCTCCGCTTGTAGGAGAGTCCGGGAACGGATCATCTTTTTGCTCGAACTTGAACGCGCCGTGTCCGTAATTCCGCAGACCACCCAAACCGGTGTCGGCAAGCCGCGCGAGTGCGTCCGTTATCCATTCTGTCTGTGCGCCGCGCGACGCAAACCACAATCCATCACCTTTGGCAAAGCTAACCCGTCCCGCGTGAAACAAATTCGACGCGTTTGTCACGCGGTCCACCGTCACGCGCGGCACGACAAAGGTTTGCCATAAGCGAACCTGCCCCTCATCATTGAGGTACTTGGCGGTAAGACACTCGTGTTCGTCGGGGGTTACCCACACCGTCCCACTGTGCAAAGATTCTTTTGTAGAACAATTTCCTGTGCGCAATTGTTCAAACACGGCGTTTGACAACCACTTTACCCGTTTCGCATCCTTGCCAATCAAACCAAGCGATTCGGGTAAGGCGGCAGGTGCGGGGAAAAAGCGCACTTTGTGCACATACGGAAATGCTGAAGTGATGCGAAACGGCGACTCGCCGTGCTCGAACAAGTTGAGACGCCCTTCTACATCGTCGCCGTTTGAAGCCCATGCAGTCACCAACGCGCTAAACAGCGAATCCGAGGGCAGCCATTCCAGCACCGTTTCGCGGTCAACGCTCACTGCTTCGCCTACATGCAGCGCGCCGCGCAACTCCAAATGATAAATTGGCATCGCGCCTCCTTACGCCACACCGAGTGTTTGCTTGAGCGTGCTCTGAATCTGTTCTCGTGCGACGACCAATTTGTCCAACGTCGGTTCGCTTGCAATGTCTTGTGCTTGATATGCGTCGCCGCGTTTGCAAACGATTTTCAAATTCTGGAATTCGACCTTGCCGCTGCCGCGCGAGCCGTGTCCACCGAGATAGTCATCCTCGACCAACTGCAAGCACGTCAACAGATGGTCAAACAGCGTAACATCATCGGCGAGATAAACGCTAAACACCAACTCCATTGGGCTAAACACTGCGCCCGCCGGAACGCGCTCAATCTGGCGCGGTGTCGCCGCCGAAGTCACGCGGTCAATCGCCGCTTCCCACTTGACTTCTGCAAATGGCAGGTCAGTCTTCACTGCGCGCCAATTATCTTGATCATCTTTTTCGAACCTGAGAGGAATGTCGCGCACAACAAGACGCGTCGGGGCAGGAATGAAACCTGCGTCTCCGGTCACTCCAAAGATTGGATTGACCCAATACTTGTTGTATTGGTCAATATCCTTCGCCACATGAATCTCAACTCGTCCTTTACCCGTATTCTGGTCACCTTTGTTGATTGTCGTATTTTGTAGTGCGTTCGTCAGTTTTTCTCCGAGCGAACGCATCTTGCCTTTGAGAGATGAACCTGGGATGTATGGTCTCCCCGTCAGCCCATCACGAATAATGGGTGAATCCACTCCACCAATTGCAAGCGCACCGGGAGTTCCCCCAATATGCATTCCTGTCTTGGCAATAATTTCGCCCGTCAAAATGACGCGTCCGAGAAGGTTGATCCGTTTGTCCATTTTGATTACTCCCTACCTCCGTATTTTTTGTGATACGCCACAATTGCCTCAAAGTATTCGACAAATCGCTGAAAGCGGTCATGATGTGGTTGTGAATTCTCTCCGACCAAGACAAGTGCAGGTTCCAAATTACTTTGAAGAATTTCCATGCCGTCTGTGCCTCGGCTGCCACCCTTGCCCTTTTGTTCACGCACCGCAAAATATGCCATCTTTGGGCGAAGAAGCATTGCATCGCGATATGCTTGCTCCGCAGTTGGACTGTCAGGTTTGTCCCAACGGAGTTGTATTTGCCGCACTGCCCCAAATACATTCCGAATCTGGTTCGTGCTCAGATTGACGTCGCGAGATGCAAGTTGCTTGCCGATTTCTTCCGCCCACTTGACGAGCAATTCGACATCACCGTCCACAATGATTTTTTTCGTGTCCTCGGCAGGCACTTGAACGCGCGGCTCATTCGCGCGCTGGTCGCGTCCGCCACCGCCTCGTTGCTGTCCGCCGCGCGGATAAGGTTGATTCTGTTGTCCCATAGCTATTCGCCTCCTCGTGAGAGATATTGTGCCCAGCGCGCTGCCCGTCCCCATTGTTCGGACACGTCGCCGGGTTCCAAGAACGTTGATTGAATTTCTTTTATTCGCTCCTTTACTTGAGGATATTCGCGCTTAACCGCATCTGCTGCGCGCGTGAGTTGATACGCCGCCATCCACATCCATCGCCCATATAACGATTTAGGTTTGTGATCGCGGTGTGCTTGTGTCTGTGTCTGTTTCATTTGCGCGCGCAAGCCCATAATTGTCTGCAATAACGATGCGGGAACCAGATTCGCTTTGCGCCACTCTGCAAGTTCATTCGCATTCTTCATCATCGCCGCAAACGTCGTCCAATCCATCGCGTTGTCCAAAAATGTGATGGCATCTTTTTGGGAGCGCCAATGTTTCGCGTCGTGTTCCGCATCCTCCGCCATTTGCGCGGCTTGATACAAAGGAAACTTGCTTTCCACAATCACAATCCCGCCCGAAATGCCAAATGCCGGATTGTTGCCCGTAAATTCACGGAATGATTCGCGCACGCCCAATGCAAATTTCGGCAGCGCATCCCATGCGCCGACAACAAATAAATCATCGCCGCCCGAGTATTGGATATAAAGTTTGTTCTGCAATTCGGTATCGTCATCGGCAACATGCGGCAGCCATCCTTCAAAAAACAGACGCAGACCAAACGACAGACTTGCGATGCGGCTAATGCTCCCATTCTGTTTCAACCCATCACGAAATAGCGCGCCGAGATTGTCCACGTCCATCCGCAAGACGCCCCAGCGTTTGATGCCTTGTGCGTTTTCGGCGAGTTCATCAAACGTAAGCACACGCGGGCCTTCGCGCGGCGTTAATTTTGCAATCGGATGCTCTGACATTACCACCTGCGCCGATTTGAGCGGCGCTAACGATTGCGTCTTGTCGTTGGTGTATTCCGGGTCTATACGCCAAACGCGAACAATTTCGTCCGTGTTCACGCGCGGCATTTCATCACGCACCAGCGTTACCTCAAATCCAAACTGTCGCAAAGCATCTTGCCAATCACTTGGTCGTCCACTTGGCGCGTTTGGCACACGGCGCAAAACCAAATGCGTGGCGTTCGGCAACTGCGCACCAAGTTTTTCCAAGCTCCAAACAAATTTCGTTTTTGTTTCTGTTGTTCCATCTTCATTGTGCTGAGTGTATAGATCCTGATCATCACCTGTCACAGCGCAGACCTCTTCGGGCACCCCGCCAAGCGTCAATGGCACGCCAATTTGCTTCGCCAATTCTGTTTCGGATGCTTGCGAGAAGGGTTGGCGTTTCTTTTTGCTCAAATTCTTGCCGAGACGGTCATATACCACGTTGAATTTTGCAAAATCCTCGGAGGTCACCGTTTCCCATGCCAACGTCAAACCCAACGCGCCTTGATGCGCCTCCATCAGTTTGTCCGTCAGTTGTTGTGCCAGCATTGGCAATGTGTCGCGCGCCTTCAGCGGTACCAAAACATAGAATTTGCCGCCGCCTACATAAATCAAATTCGTCAATGGCACCCCGAGCGCCTCAAACAAGTTCACCGCGACAATTTCACTCAACAACTGGAGATAGAATGACCGTGCGCGCAATGATTTTGCCGCGCCGCTCGAAGTCAACGTGTAAATAAATTTCTGAATCCCCGAAAAATCACCGACGACGAGCAGAGCCACATCGCGCGCTTGATTGTTTTGAATCGCGTCACACCATTCTGCTGTTTGTTCATCCGCTGCAATACACGCCGCAATTGACGCCGTCGTGCGCAAGTGGTCGTACAGCGATACGTCCGGCACATTCTTCCAATACGCCGACGGCATACACCAAGTGAATTCTTGCAGCAGCGCAATTACATTTTCAAGATATGACATAGGCGACAACGTTGAATTTGCAGAGACGCCGTGCAGCGTGCATTCCTCGGTAAACCCATCCCAAAGTTTGGCGTACGCATCGCGCCAATCTTTATCTTGCACCGCGTTCGGGAAAAAAGAATCGCGGTCTTGAACGTTCAGTCGTGCCAAATGCCAATATGACTTTTTGTCTGTCTTGTTATCTTCAAATTCAACGCGCGAAAAAACGGATTGCAAAATCGGCGCGGATGTGTCAGTGTCTTCGTCCTCACCTCGAATGCGTTCCGCCGAAGACAGCCAATCCGCGATTTGAATCCATCGTTCGGGCAACGTGCGCGGATGGTGGTGATAAGCAACGCCGCTTAAATCCGCGTGCCATTTTTCTGGCACAAACTCGCGCAGGAAATCAAAAGAATAAAGGGCGTGCGCGTACTTGATTTGTTCGCGCGCTTCCCTATCCCATGTTTCACTCTTGCCGATTCCCGCGCGCTGACTGAACTTGCCCACATCATGCAGCAGTCCCGCGAGTGCCGCCTGCCACACGCGCGGTGCCAATTCTTGATTCTCACGGTTTGGTCCTGTTGCTTGCGTCATTTCCATTTGACCTCCATCTGTCGCATTTCGCGCCAGCGTATCATAACGCGGCGCGTGTCTATTGTCTTGAGAGGTACGTCTGATTTTTTTCAGAAGTACCTCTGATGTCAGCGCTTGCGATTCGTGATATTCTCATTTCCACTCTCATAAAACCATTGAAACTTGTCGCGGAGAAACCGATAGTCCAACTTGGTTTCGGGCAGCACATTCCATTCATTTCGGCAAAGGTCGAGAATCTTGGTCTTGTGCGTATCCACCGTCTTGAGCGAAATGTGCAATTCCTGAGCGGTCTCTTGCGGCGTCTTGCCCAGGCCCAAAAGTCGCAGCACCGCGCGTTGGCGCCTGGTCAATTGCGCGACGACATTTTGACAGCGCGTTTGCTCTTGCGTGTCGAGTTGGCGTCTCTGCAGGTTCAGCACTTGGGTAGCAGGCACTCCCGCCAAGTCTCTGAGTGAAGGAAAATACGCGCCCCATGGAACGAGGGGAACTTGAATCAAACGCATGCCTTCGTCGGGCGCAACGTGCCGAATCGCGCCATCCGCCGCGCGCTCTCGCAATTCGTCGGGCGTGTACAAATGCCACACGCGGTCTTGGTGTCCAAACAAAAGCATCGCCGCGCTGAGCGCCATCAAGCCCATCATCCGCCGTCCGCCTGCGATACAGAGGTCAATCAATTGTCCTTCGCGCTTTAACTCTGTGAGCAACTGATATACAAACTGCCAAATGCTTTCTGCCGCAGACTCGGAACGCACATCCAGCAACGCGCCGTTTCCTTCCGGAATCGGCAAGGCGCGAAATCGCATCGGGCGGCTGGCATGTCCATATTGCTCACCGCGAAATTCAGTTGTCAGCTGTTCCAGCGCCTGACGGACGCGCGGGTCTTGTGGGGAAAGATGCAAGACCACTACTTGTGAAATCGGGATTTCGTGGGCGAGAAGCCAATCCAACGCAAACGTAACCACTTGGGCTTGACCGCCCATCGTCGTAATCAAAGTTCGGGATTGAGTATGGTTGGGCATGTTTGAATCAAGGGAATATGATAAAGACGAATTTGTTGCCCGCTGTCGTCATTGGCGGACCACCGCATTCCGGTAAATCCGTCTTGGCGTACAGTCTCACGCTCGCCCTGCGCGAACGCGGCGTGCCGCACTATCTCCTCCGCGCGTACCCTGATGGTGAAGGCGATTGGTCGTACGAAACTGTCCCCACTTTGGTGCGCGAGTTACGGGTAAAAGGCGAAGGTTCACCCGAATGGATTCAACGTGTCGTTCGCGACATTGCGAATCGTCCCCTGCCTTTGTTAATTGATCCGGGCGGCAAGCCGACCACTTGGCAAGAAGCTGTATTTCAAGAATGCACACATGGCATTCTATTGACCCCGGACGAGCCGTCACACGTAGAATGGGCAGAACGGTTTCAGCGTTTCGAGTTGATTCTGCTTGCGGATTTCAAATCCGAACTGCATGGCGCAAATTCTATCGCGCGCGGCGAAGGGTATTTGACCGGCACGCTTGCTCACTTGGAACGAGGGTTTTCAGCATCAGGACCCGCCTTCCATGAATTGGTCAATTGGCTCGCGCGCTTGTTTGCGTATTCATCGGTTGAACTCAAGGCGTCTCACTTGGCGCAGGCACCCACGGAACTCGTCATCGAACTCGACGCGCTGGGGAAAACACTCTCTGCATTGGATGCAAGGGGTGAATGGGTTCCCGGTGCCTTGCCAAGCATCTTGAAATATCTGCCGCGGGCGCGCGCATTTGGCGTTTATGATCGCGGTCCCAACTGGCTCTACGCTGCGCTGGCATTGGCGGCAAGCCCGGAACCGTTCTATCAATTCGACGCGCGCCTGGGCTGGGTTGCGCCGCCAACTCTTGTTCCATCACCTGCTTATGCAACGGGTCCAATTCCCGTTCGGGTGACTGAGAACGATGAACATGTGCATCTCGATTTCCACGTCAACAAATACTTGGATTACATGGAAACCATCAAGTTGCCAATACCGTCACTCGACAACAAACGCGGCTTGGTTTTGAGTGGGCGTCTGCCCTTGTGGATGTACTCGGGCTTGGCTCTCGCTTATCGCAGCGCGCCATGGGTCGCAGTGTATCAACCCAAATTGCAGAATCGTGCTGTCGTAGTTCATTCCCGTGTTCCACATCACCAGTCGGGCGACTTGATTGTGTTGTGATGGGCGCACCAAACCAAAAACGCGTTCCGCGCCAAGACGAAAGATGTTTTCGTCTGAACAGAACGCGTTTTTGTTGTACCGCCAAAAACAGAGTGCAAGGCGCATAGGTCCAAGAAAGCTTTGGAAATTTTAGAGTCGCTACTTGATGCTGGTGTGTACGAGATGCTGGCGATAGAGGCAAAAAATTCTACACCAAACAAAGTTGGCAATACTTTAGCCACTTTTGGAAAATTTTTCAAGAGCACTTTGGCAAATTCGTTGGAAAAACAATCATTGACGCGCGACATAATGTGTGAAATAATTTCATCACGCCTTGGGTTTCTGGGCATTGTCTTTGCACGTTTGACTCGCTTCTTCATAGAAAGGACTTCACCATGTCTCGCTTGCTTCACCTCCTGACGGTTATCTCGCTTGTTTTGTCCTCACTTCCCGTAAGTGCCTATCCTAATAACCCGATTTTTCCCTGAAAACAAGGCGTTTCTTGGGTTAATCGGATAGGCACTAAGCTCAATCCAAGCCGCGCCACAGCCACAACGTTTGTCCGAAACCTTAAATTCAATTTCCCCCGCTGCTTTACCCCGCGCGTCTGAATACACCGTTTCTGTCATTGATACATCTCTGTTTGAACCATCCGACACACAGCGGCTTACCGCCTTCGACGCGGTGAATGTTCCGCCGCTTCAAGATATTCCTGCACAATTTCAACCTGCACCGGGACTCTATCGCGCGCGCATTTTTATTCGCGGCAATGCAGAATTGGAACGGCTGCGCGCGATGAATGTGAAAATTTTGACTGCGCTCGATGACACTGCGATTGTTTTGCTGAATCGTCAGCAGCTCCAAGATTTGGGACGTTTGCGTTTTTATCCGCAAAACATCGCGTTGGTTGCCATTATGAAAAACGCAGCAGGTGCGTCACTTACGGAATCTGCAACGGCGATTGATTTGTTGAACGCTGTGGCTGCCGACGCGGACGGCGATGGTCTGAGCGACACCGAAGAATCGTGGTGGTGCACAAATTCAAGTGACAATAATTCCGACAGTCCAAACGCGCCCAGCGCGAGCGACCCCAACGATGGCGCCGAAGTCACCGCGCTCATCAATGCGCTGCGCTACAACAAACTCACGCAATACAGCGCGCCGTTCGCCTTGTGGCCCTCGTTCTATCCGTACAATCAAAATGCGACGTGCGCGGACGGCGACCAAGACGCCGTGCCTGACCTTGCGGAAAATGTTCTTGGTTTAAAAACCGGTGCGAAAGGCGAAAGCACGGACCGCGACCGTTTCGACGACGCACAAGAAGTGTTTGGCACGACGTTCTGCCCCGGCTCGGCGGGCGCGTGCGGCTACGGTGGCTTGCCGCGCAATGAAGATGGCACTGTCTTTTTCAAAGATTTGCCAAATTTCGCACATGAATTGGGACATGCGTTCCTAATTCAGTTGACAATATCTGGAAATGATCGCGTGGAAAATTATCGTGATAATGTCAGGAGGGATTGGCGGGACAGAGAGCCCGATGAAGAATCTGCAACTAATCTGGCAATGTTCGTCTTAGAGCGGATTCCATGTTCATTTGTGGTCAAAGATAGCCACAATAAGCGAACCATGCCCGCGCATCTTTTGGCGAAATGGATTCAAAGGCAACGGACAACCCCTCCACCAATTCA
>CALMZO010000407.1 GCA_937870825.1 uncultured Chloroflexota bacterium
AACGCGAATCTTTTTGTTGTCGCGCACAGCTGACATGCTGCCCCCATATGAGGTAATCCACAGGGGATTACCGCTACTGACCTAAGCCGGGTATTCCGAAATTAAAGCGCCTGTTGATATATTCCAACGTAACGGGCTCGGTAGTGAAAATTTGGTCGTCATTCGCGGCGCGCAGAACAAACGCATAATTGGATGCAGTGTTTTCCATGTGCTTGAGGGCGAGGGCGTCTTGTTCCACCATTTGAAGTGTGACGATATTGACAGCGCCGCCGCCGCTTTCGGGTGATTGTCCATCGACTTGGCGGGGCCACAGACCGACCTGGAGAATCAAAATGTTTTCCAAAGTCTTGTGGGTTACTACATACGAACCGGTACCTTGTCCGGTGCCCGGGTTTAGAACTTCCACACTATACGTCACAAGCAAATCTACACGGTCACCTGCCTGGATTGCCTCTGCGACATTGCTTCCCGCCCCTACGCCAAATGCGACTGCCACTTGCCCCCGTTCCAGAATGAGCGCGGCGTTGCTGTGTTGCGCCTCGGCGTCTTCTTTGGAAATGAGCATGTCTCTGATAATGGGTTGTCCGGCATAAATGGGCTGCTTGGACAGTTGCCCCACAACTTCAGCCGGGCGCTCGAAGGCGCCGATTGGAGTTGGCACTGTGAGCGGCCATTCTACTTCGCCGACTTGTTCAGCCGACAGCTCGCTTCGCGCAGATACTTGTTGAAATGCAACAACGATTTTGGTCTTGGGCGTTTCAGCAGGTGGTGGCTCGGCGTTTGCCAATAAAAAGAATACGGAAGCTCCTGCGACAAGTGCAAGAATAATACCTAAAATGACAAAAATCCGGCCGCCGCCCCTCATGAATTGCCTCCCGGTTGCATGATGAATTTTACATGCACTATTGTAGTAACAATTGAGTAAATTTACAACAGGTAAAAAGTAAGGGAGCAATTGCTTGTTCCCGGATTGTCACGTTCGAGCCGAAATCCAATTCGCTCTCTCTTTCGGCTGCCCGAGCTGTCGTTCCGCCTGAACAAAAAGAAAAACGCGGCGGGTGGCAGCGCCACCCGCCGCGTTTTGAATGATACGCTATTCGTTAAGCTCATCCGCCGGACCTGCGTCCACAATGTTGCCTTTGCCTGAAATTCGGAATTTCCACCATCCCGACCATTTGGCTTTGCCAACCGTGTTCGACGATTGCACGCGCCAGAAATACAAATGTCCCTTTTGGAGTCTTTTTGTTGTGACTTGGGTCGCGGTGATATTCTTTTTCTTGAATGCCTTTGGACCTCTTTTGGAATCCATGCGGACAATCACACGATACTTGTCGGCGCAGGTTGCGGGGTCCCAACCGAGAGGCACGCGGCGCGGTTTGATGTTGCTCGCGTTGTTTGGCGACACAGGTTGAGCAATCGCGGGTTTGCCTTGGCAAGGTGTGTTGGTAGCGGTTGCAGTCGTGCTTGCCGTTGGCGATGGCGTGTTGGTCAGCGTTGGTGTGCTTGTGCCAGTTTGCGTTGGTGTCGGACTCGTTGTCGGCGAGCCGGTCGGCGTGTCGGTGGCGCTCGGCGGATTGGTAGCGGTTGAGGTCGCAGTTGGCGTAGGAGTTGGTGGCGTGTACATATCTACCACCACGGCATTAAGTTGTGGCGATTCGTTCGCGATATTTGTTGTAAGTTCCGCGCGATATTGGATGTAACGTTGTTCTAGCGGAGTTGGAAAGGTCAATGTATTTGTGAATCCAGTCGTACTTTGCGCGGAGGTGCCTGCCAACGTCCATGCAGCTTGCTCAAGATTCACTAAACTGTTGGCGGTGCGATAATACAGATCGAGTCCCATTTGGGAAGTATCCGCCACACTTGCATTCCATGAAATGCCCTCGAGTTTGCCGGTCACGCCCGCGTCCATTGGTTCTCCAATGAATTCGCCGTATGGCGCATACGTTGATGCCGAGCCGGTTGTCGAGCCGTGATAGACATTGTTTCGCGCCTGCCCCGTGTTGTTGCGACCTCCTGCGATAAAGATTTCGCCGCCATCATTTACGGTCGTGCCGTGAAAATAGCGCTCTGCAGGCAATGGCTCTGTGACAATCCAATTTCCGACGCCGCCGCCCCAATTATGGAGGGAACCGTCAGGGTCAATGAGGGCGGTCAGGACGGTTGTTACTGCTGTGGAAGAGGCAACATCTTTCCGTCCACCGACGACAAAGATTGCTCCGTTGTGCTGGACTGTTCCATGCGCGTTAAACGCATCCACGAGCGTTGTATTATTCCACCCACTTACGCCGCCACCGTTATTGATAGAGTTGTCAACGTTAAAGTGGCTGTAATACACATCTGACGAGCCAACTCCTGCATCATCCAAACCGCCCAACACATACAGATGCTCAAGTGACTCGCCGAGCCATGTAACTGCAGTCTGCGCGCGGAGCTTTTCAGGCAAGGCAAGGTCTTCAACCGCAGCACCCAGGTCGCCATTCGTGTTGACGATGGGAATGCGGTAAATGACTTCAGAAGAAGCTGATTTTCCGGCAATGACATATAAATTATTGTTCCGCGCGACAACACTCGAGTACACCAAATTTGTCGGCAGGGTTGCCGTGAACCAAGAGGACCCCAAACCGCCACCTGCGCCAAGCTTTTTGTAAAAGATTGTGTTGCTGCTTGACGCAATCCCGGTGCCGCCCCCAACCACGTAAAGAACCGGGTCAGGGGTAAAAGCAACGACTGCCGCGATTCCGGCGCGCGGTCCCGGGAGGTCGTCTGCTTTTACCCAGCTGGTGGTGATGTCACCGATGAGCGATGTCGTCGCAGAGTAGATTTCGGTGTGATAGTTTGTGCCTTCCACCCCACCAATCGCGTAAAGGATATTTTGGTACGAGACAAGCGCGAGCTCGGCGCGATTTGCCGGAAGACTCGTCGTCTCCTCCCACGGTTCAGAGAGTCCAACCGGGAGCAATTGCACTTCACCATCCGTCAGTTGTCGCAAGCCGGTGGCATAAAACTGACCGGTCACGAAATCATTGGCGGTGGTGTGAATCAAATAGCATCCGTTCTGGTCACAGATGGGACCCGTCGCGGCGAGGGGTTGCGCTCCCAACACTGCGATGAACAGGAGGATGATACCCAGCGCAGCGAGCGCAAGAAAATAATTCGTCCGTGAAATCATTTGAGCATCGTTTCAAGAACGCCGTTTGCTACGGGACCCCGCTCGCGCAAACGGCGCTGCTTTTATCTCCGAGTTGACTTGTCCTACTCAGGGAGCGTTGCAGACAAAATCGTCCGTCTTGAGTGCGATGTCTTGTTCATACACGCCTGAACCATCTCCAACCTGAATTGTCGGATTACTGGTCAGCACCGGACCGCCCACACCATCGGTAAAGATGTCATAGGTCATTCCGCTCACGGTCACGCTGACAGAGGTGAATTCGTAAAGACCGGGCTCAATATCAGTGAATGCAAAGTAACCCGCCGAGGTGGTTGTCGTTTGTAGCACCGCGCCGCTGTCACGATTGCGAACGCGAACGACCGCGTTTGGCGCAAACGATTCTTGTTGCGTTACAAGACATTCCGAGCTGGTAATAATCTGTTCAGCCAGATTCGTGTAGATTTGTTCCATCTGGTCTGCGCTGGTCACTGTCGTGAAATGGTCATCCACCGGTTCCGTCGCCATCGCGCGCAAGGCATCCGAATTAAAGTCGTCGCCAATTGCAATCGTAAAGACGATCGCGTCCGGTTTTCCATCCCCGTCATTGTCCGATTTGGCAATGTTTGCTTGGGCAATCGCATCTTGAACTGCCGGGTCGTTGCAGGTATAGTTTCCGGTTTCGTTGCCTGAAAAACCCGTCCATTGTCCGTTCGTGCGAATGTTGGCAATGCCATCTGAAGCCAGAATAATGACCGGGAGATTCGTGGAATTTGCATTGAACATCCCGCGTCCGACCAACATGCCGCCTGCAATCGGAGTGCCACCGTTGGCAGTGAGAGAGTTGATTGTGCTGTTCAGTGAAGAGATGTTGGCGGTCAGCCCCATCCGATTCTGTCCATAGTAATAGCTGTTCGTGTTGCCATTCTGAGTACAGGAATAGTTGTATCGGCTTCCGTTCTGGATTCTTGGGAATGTGGCAAGCCCGGCTTTATCGCCCAATGTGGGAGAAAGAACATTGTTAAAGCTGATGAGGGCGCTCTTGGCAGCATCTAACTTGACCCCGCCGCTAAAGTTGAAATTCATGCTGCCCGAGATGTCGAGAACGTGAATGACATCCACGGGCACGCGCCCGACCGTAAACGAACCGGAAGGAATCAGCTTGTTGATTTTCGCGACGCCAATCAGCGAACGCGTCTGGTCGAGCGGAGGGCGGAGTTTAGTTGTTGTGATTCCATAATTTGGGCATGACCCTTCACACTTGGAGGTAACCCACTGCTGGAATTTTCCTTGAATGTATCGGTCACTGTTGTTGGTAATCGGAACACTGCATTCCCCGACCGAACCACTCGTGGGCCACACGCAATAGCCCGTCACCTTGAACTTGGCAAAGCCCACAAGCTTGTATTTAAGATTATTTCCGGAACCCGTTGCTTCGTCATACAACGGAATGATAATATAGTTGCTCGGGTCAGATGAATTGGCTGGCTGAACAACACGTTCCTGCCACTCTCTTCTCACCCCGCTGCTATTGCTCACCCCTGTAGAGCCGCTCACCTTATCACCGACATACCATGTGCCGCTTCGTGAAGGGTCGTCCATGTTTGCTTCAAGGGTGGGCGCGCTTGAATTTTGGTTCTCCCACATCAAATACCCAAAGTTACCGGGACCGTGTTGTTCGCGGTCCCACAGGACGTAACTGTAGTCGGGGTCGGATTCTTCGAAATGAATATCGCGAATGCCGTCATTGTTTTCATCTTCGAACGTCGTTTCAGGAATCGTCACCGGGAATAGTCCATCTGCGCAACAAGTGCCGTTGGTAGAAATCGGTGGTGTCGCGCGTTCGGGCGCAAGCAATGTGACCGGCGCGCCGAATCCTTTGCTCGGTGCGCCGACTAACATCGTCTTGATGCCAATGATTTGCGCAAAAAAGGAATTGAAGGATTTATCAATCGTGACGTGTACGCCAACGACCGGCAAATCATTGATGGTCAAAGGTGCGACACTATCCATTCCCTCTACTTCGCCGATTTGTTGACTTTGGATGACGTCAACGTTGTCCGAGTTGCGTACGATGTAATATGCCTTGACGCAATCAAAGCCCGCTTGGCAATTGTCGTTCAGCGAGGTCTTGACGCCGTTGCGTTTGGAATAATTTAGGACCTCAGTCCAGACTTGGAGACTCGTGGCGCGCGTGGGCGGGTCACCCCCTGTACCGTCGGGGTCGTACGGACGCGCGAGACGTTCGCCCCCTGCGTACGCGGCAGCATCCGCCGCGTTCTGTGCCTGCCGACGTTGGGCATACACATTTCCGCCGTCAACTGCCAGCGCCATAAACGCCATCAACACGGCGAGCCCGAAGGCAATGAGCACAATGGATTGTCCCTGTTCTTGACGCATGTTTAAATGTTTCATAGTTGCCTCCACAAAGGCGCGGTTCTACTCTATTCGCATGACCGACATACTCGTGACTGTGATCGGTCCGAGAAAGGTGATACCGCCTCCGTTAAAAAAAGAAGCTCGCAACGTAGGTACGGGTACTTGATACCTTACCTGAACGGACATGGGGGTAGTGGGTACGCGTGAACTGACCGACGGTTCAATGAGAATATAAAGCGTACCCGCCGCCAAATTCGCATTGCAACTTGCTTCTGACATTCCAAACGCGATGGTCGTTTTGCAAATATAGCTCTTGACTGCCGCATCCTCCGCCGTCGGATTTTCAATCAAATAGCGCGTGCCCTCACGCGCGGCATTCGTGGTCGTCAACCAACCAAAAAAAACCATTGCCAACCCGACCACCCCGAAAAAACCCAAGATAAAAAAGGTGACGGTTATGGCAAATTCAACCGTCGTCTGTCCACTTTCGTGGACTCGACGCCCGGAGCAAAAATTACGATTCCAATGTCGCCTGTTCATAATCAATAGGGACAGTACTCATCGGCTTCACGAATTGGCATCGTGCCAGCATATCGAATCGTGTAAGCATTTGGGAGTCCCATTCGCCCAAACAGCGGGAGCGAAATTGAGCTGGAAAACATGGTCAAACTATAAGCAACGGTTACAGTGATTGGACAATTCGCATAAATATCGGGAGCATCGGGTGCAGTAATTGTCAAATTTTTCGGGTCCATATTCATCGCGATGGTCTCGGCTTTGATACGTTCACGATAGATTTCGCACTTGTCGGCAATCGAAGCCGGGTCTGAATAGGGTTCTGTGTCATCGCAATCCACAAGTTCGGGGTACAATGACGCGTACACAGCGCCTTCACGCGAAGAATTGATTACGCCAATGTACGTCACAAATGCCCACGATAACTCTACGACGGCGAGGACAAGCAAGATTAGAAACGGCAATATCACTGCCATTTCCACCAGACTTTGCCCGCGCTCGTTTTCCTGACCCTGCAGTTTCTTGAACATGATTCGGCGACCACAGCCACAAATAAAAATTCAAGGGGTAGCAATCTGCCGCCCCCTGAATACATTATAGCCGTTGCGTGTTACGAGACAATAAGAAAACAGTACTTGTCAAGTTGCCGGAATTAGCACCCGCACGCGTGTTCCGCGCCCGGTGGCGCTTTGATAATTGATGTTGCCGCCGAGCATTTCGACGCGCTTTTCGAGAGTTATCAATCCCGAACCGCCGCGTTCACGCGCCCGCGCCAGAACCTGCGCGGCATCAAAGCCACTGCCGTCGTCCTCTACAATCACCACCGTCGGTTCGGCATTGAGGTCGAGTGTGACCTGAACACGGGAGGCGTGCGCGTGCTTTGCCACATTGTTCATCAATTCCTGTACCGCGCGGAAAATGGTCACTTCGATATACGGCGGCAGCGGTCGGTCCCCATTCAGATTCAACGTTACCGGTAATTTGTTCACCGTCTCGAACTGCTGTGTGTAACGACGTACCGTCGGCAGCAATCCCAAATCATCCAGCATCATCGGGCGCAGCGCAAAAATAAAATCGCGCACCCGTTGAAACGTGACGTTCGCAGACGTTTTCAATTGTCCCAATTCCGTACGCGCCCGCGCCGGTTCAGCATCAAAAAGCCGTTCGACGATTTCGGCTTGCAAAATTAAATTCGTCAACGACTGCGCGGGACCGTCATGCATTTGCTGCGCGAGGCGTTGGCGTTCCGATTCTTGCGCTTCGATGGTTTGAATCACGGCATCGTGGTCGGAGACCACGTGTCCCGGCGACATTTCGCCTTCCTGTTCGCCCATCGTTTCTGCCACGCGCGATGCCAAGTCATGCAATTTTCGCAACTGTTGAATATAACGGTCCAATTGCCGATGCTTGGCTTGAAACTGTTCGAGCTGCGAACGCATCAGCAGCAATTTCAGTTGCGCGTCCCGTTCACTCGCATATCCCTGCCGAACGTCTTCACGGGTGTACGAATCAAAGTTCGCTTCAATCTGTCGCAGACGTGAGGACGCTTCCGCTTGCTTTTGCGATTGACGTTCGATTTCGTTCGACGTCTGTCGAATCAGCACTTCGATTTCGCGCAGTTCGATACGAAGTTGTTCCACTTCGGACAAGAGTTCACTCGCCGTATTTTGGATTTGCAGAGAGTCGTTAGGCATAGGCACAAGTACTATACAGGTCACGGGTTAAAGGCGCGATTAAGAATCGCCGCGCCGATGTGTGAACTGTACCAGAAATTATTTTGTATCCTGCAAGCGGATCCAACCGCGCCGCAACGCATACACGGCAGCTTGCGTGCGGTCATTCACCGCGAGTTTGCGCAAAATTGAAGTCATGTGATTCTTGACCGTTTGACGGCTGATGCCGAGCGCTTTGGCAATCTCTTTGTTGCTCAGGCCCCGCGTAATCAATCTCAAAATTTCCATCTCGCGCGCCGAGAGCGAACGGAATGTTTCTTCGGGCGCTTCGTCAAAATTTGCTTGAATGGATTCGAATTGCGAAATCAACCAACTCGCGACTTGGGGTTTCGCCAGCACGGTGTCGTTGATGGCATAGTTGCCGCTGCTCACAGTCCGAATCGCCGAAAGCAATTCAGTTGGCGCAACCTCTTTTGGAAAATAACCGTACGCGCCCGCGCGCACGGCATGTAACATTTGTTCGTCGTCGTGATAGGCAGTCAAAATAATGACCGCAGAGTTTTGTCGGTGCGCGGTGAGTTCACGCGTGGCCTGCAATCCGTTCACCAGGGGCAAGTTGACATCCATCAAAATCACTTGCGGCTCGAGTTCGCGCGCCATCGCCAGCGCTTGCTGTCCGTCTTGCGCTTCGCCCACAACTTGGATGGTATCGTCCAATTCGAGAACACTGCGCAAGCCGCTGCGAAAGAGCGGATGGTCGTCAACGATGAGAACGGAAATTTTTGGAATTGGCGGCGCGCTCTTTTCGGATTTTGTCGTCTTGCGCGCTGCTTTCTGCGCGCTTGGCGCTGCTGCCGCGTTTTGGCTTGGTTTCGGTTTGCCTGCCGTCATCTCGCGTGCGGCGCGGGTTTTTCTGCCGGTGATTTGTGCGCTCATACAGTTGCTGCCCCCCTTCAAAGGTCGGCATGGCAAGATTTTCGACCGCCTGTCCGTGATAAGGAATCGTCACCAACACGCGCACTCCCTTGCCGACCTCCGAAAATAATTGCATTTGTCCGCCTAACAATTCTGCGCGGTCACGCATCGCAATCAGACCCAATTGACGTTTCTTGAGTACCCCGCTGGGGCGCGGTGCAAAGCCGCGCCCATTGTCTTGAATCGTTATTTGGATTTGATGTGTGCTACGTACAAGTTCAACCTGAACGCGTGTTGCCTTGGCATGGGTTTGTACATTCATCAACGCTTCTTGCAAAATCCGAAACAGCGCGACCTCGATGGTGGCAGGGAAACGTTGATGAAACGATTCGCAGCCGCGACATTCGGCTTGCACGCCCGTCCGTTCCTGAAATTTGCGGACGTATTGATTCACGCTCGGACCGAGGCCCATTTCGTCCAAAAGCGGCGGACGAAGTTCCGCGACATAATTTTGGAGTTGGCTCAAACCTTGCCGCAATTCCTGGCGCAACGCATCAAGTCCCGCTTTTGCCACGCGCGGATTTGTTTCCAGCAGTGGCAGCGAGTATTCCACTTCCATCAGGGCATTGGCGAGAATTTGTCCGGGACCTTCCATCAATACATGTGCAAGCCGTTGGCGTTCTTCCTCTTGCAGCTGCAAGAAAATGGATGGATTCAGTGTGGATGGTTGTGCTTCGTTCATCGGTCTGGGAAAGTATAACACCCGCCGAAGAGCGGCGCAAGAGGTGAATTGTCCTAACCATTGCGCATGCAAAATTTCCCTTGCTTAAAAATCTCTCTCATGCTACACTCGCCGCCAATGGAATCGCAAATGCTCCCGTCCCCGTTAGGCAGACGAATCGCGCTCGAATTGCGCTCGGCGCGTCCGTTGACGTGGCTCGGGCCCCTCACCGCAACGCTGTGCGGCGCCATCGCCGCGACCGGCTTGGTCCTTTCGGGTGAAGCCCTCTTGCGCGTGGCGATTGCGATTTTGCTCACCGACCCAATCTTGGGGGCATGGCGCGCCGCGTGGGTCAATACCGACTGGCGCAGTCCGATGCGCGGCTGGCAAGCGACGCCAACGCGTGCGTGGATGCTGGTGCCCTATGCGCGGCTCGGTTCCCCCGCTGCGCGTTTTTCGCAATGGCTCTCGTCACGCGCAAAATTTTGGCGCGAGGCAGTGATGCCCCGGGTCGGACACGCCCTTACAGCAATTTTTGTGACTGCGGCGATTGCGCTTTCCGTCGCGCTCGTATTGGGCGCGTCCGTCTTTTTTCTGACGCTTGCGGCGCTTTTGCTTGCCCCGCTCGAAAGCGAATTGGGTGAAAATGGGGCGGGACGTTGGGCGCGCGCGTTTTCGGAAATCGGCATGGCGTGGCTCATTGGCGACGCCGCGCTTTCGCAAATTTTTCCGCCTCTGGATTCTGCACTCGTCGCGTTGCTTTTTGCGACAACGTATCGCGGACTCTTGTCCGTCAATGCGCGCCCGCGCCTGGGCTTTGCGATTTCGAACTTTTCCATGCTGTTCTTGCTCGTGCTGCTTGTTGCGCGCGGAGCCATTATCAGTGCGACGATTGTCGCGTTGCTGCTTGGCGCACTGGTGCTGTGGCAAACGCTCGTGCGCGCCAAGCGCGATACGCCAAAAACATTTTTCGCGCGGACACAGTGGTTCGTGTTGGTGGCAATGGTGGTGGCGGCGCTTGGCATTGCGCCGTAATTTTTTTATCAGCCTCTCTCCCCGAAACATATGAAAATCGGAGTTATCGCCGACACGCACATTCCCGATTTGCGCCGTTCTCTGCCCGCGCGCGTCATGGAAATTTTTTCTACCGTCGAAATTGTTTTGCACGCGGGCGACATCACTTCACTCGATGTCTTGCAACAGCTGCAAGAATCGGTGTCGCTGACATTTGCAGTCTATGGCGAAAACGATTCGCATGAAGTCCGCACGTACTTGCAGGAATCGCAGGTGCTTGAATTTGGCGGACTGCGTGTTGGTCTCGTTCACGGCAATCGCGAACCGCGCGGCGGTTTCAATGACCGCGTCGCACGGCTCCTCAAACGTGACCCGTACAATCCCGAATACATTCAATTCATCCTTTCGCGTTTCAGCAGCGTCGACGCGATTGTTTTTGGACATACGCACATTCCCTATGCCAAAGTCCACGACGGGGTTTTTCTTTTTAATCCCGGTTCGATCAATCCCTCAAACAACAGCGAACCGAGCGTGGGGCTGCTCGAAATTACGTCGCGCGGGATTCGCGGACGCGTGCTTCCGATTTGAACATGGAGTTTTCGCGCGATTTTTATCTCGTTCTCGCCGGTGGCCTCGTCTCTTTACTCACCACCATCGTCATGTTCCTCGTCATCACCCTGCTCTTTCGGCTCGACCGACGCGAACACAAATAGGTCAAGACAACGCGGCAGCAAGCGGGTCCGCGTTTTTTTGTGATGTTTAACCTTGCATTTCCGAACGTTTGGAAGATAATACGTTCATGACGCACTGCGTCATAATTTGTGGTTCACGATTGACGTTTGAAAAATCCCTCTCATGGAGAAAACCTATGCCCTATAACATTGTCGTGCTGCTCAAACGTGTGCCTGACACCGAGAGCAAAATCACGATTCGCGACAACGCGGTCGTCACGGAAGGGCTGAATTTTGTCCTCGACCCGTACGGTGAATACGGTCTCGAAAAAGCGTTGCAGTTGGTCGAACAACACGGCGGCAAAGTCACCGCCGTTCTGTTTGGACCCCAAGACGCGAAAGAGACGATTCGCAAAGCGCTCGCCGTCGGCGCGGATGAAGCCATTCACATTGTTGACCCCGCGCTGGAAGGCGGTGATGCAAGCGCAACGGCGCAAGTGCTTGCCGCCGCTTTGAAAAAAATTGCCGCCGAGTCCGTCGGTGGATTCGATATGGTGTGGGCGGGCAAACAAGCGGTGGACGAAGACAACGCCCAAGTTCCTGTGCGCGTTGCGGAACTGCTCGACCTGCCGCACGTCAACAGCATTATTCAATTTGAAATGAACGCGGATGGAAAATCGGCGCGCTGCGTGCGCGAAGTGGACGGCGAACGCGATGTGATGGAAACATCGCTGCCCGCGATTCTCACCGCGCAGCAGGGACTGGGCGAAATTCGTTATCCCTCGCTCAAAGGCATCATGGGCGCGAAAAAGAAACCCATCACCGATTGGAACGCGGCGGCATTGGGCATTGACGCCGCGACGGTTGGCAAAAACGGCGCGCAGGTCGAAATCATCAATTTGGAACCGCCGCCCGCGCGTCCCCCGGGAAAAATTATTCCGGGCGACGCGGCGACGGCGGCTCAAGAATTGGCGCGTTTACTGCGCGAGGAAGCAAAGGTGATATAGCCGATAGCGAATAGCCGATGGCGAACAGCAAAATATTCGATTGCTGTATGCCATCTGCCATCTGCCATCAGTTATCTGCCAACCATGTCAAACAACATTCTCATTATTGCCGAAGGGCGCGCCGAAGGATTGAAAAAAGTTGCGTTCGAATTGGTCAACACCGCGCAGCAGCTCGCGGCGGCGTTGGGCGGAAGCGTGCAAGGCGCGGTGGTCGGTAACAACGTTGGCGCGTGGGCGGAAACTCTTGCAAAGACGGGTGTGACTAAAGTCTTTGTCGCAGACAATGCCGCGCTTGAAAAATTCGCGCCCGAAACATACGCCGACGCGCTCGCCCAACTCGTACGCGTGGCGGACCCCGCGATTGTTTTGTTTGGCGCAACAGGGTGGGGCAAAGAAGTCAGCGCGCGCACGGCGGCAAAACTCGATTGGGGACTCGTCACCGACTGCACGTCCGCGCACATCCAAAACGGCGCGCTTGTTCTCGCGCGGCCCATTTACTCGGGCAAAGCCATCGCGCATGTGCGCGCGAAAAAACTTCCGGTCATGGTCAGTATCCGCCCCAACATCGTTCCCGCAGTGGAAGCGAACCAAGCCGGCGCGCCGATTCAAAACATCCCGGTCACCTTAAAAGAACCGCGCGCACGCGTGGTCGAACAAGTGGTCGCGGCAAAATCCAAAGTGGACTTGGGCGAAGCGAGCATTGTCGTCTCGGGCGGACGCGGCGTCAAGGGTCCCGAGGGCTTTGCTCCCGTTCAAGAACTCGCGGATACGCTCGGCGGCGCGTTGGGCGCATCGCGCGCGGCAGTGGACGCGGGCTGGATTGATTACACGCATCAAGTGGGACAAACAGGGAAAACAGTTGCGCCAAAACTGTACATCGCGGCAGGCATCAGCGGCGCGATTCAACATCTCGCCGGCATGTCGTCGAGCAAGGTTATCGTCGCCGTCAACAAAGACCCTGACGCACCGATTTTCAAAATTGCCGATTACGGAATTGTCGGCGATTTATTCACTGTCCTGCCCGCGCTGAATGAGGAAATCAAAAAACTGGGCTAGACAAAAAATCCGCAATCATTCGATTGCGGATTTTTTATTCAACGCTGTTTCCTAACGTGAACGCAAACTTGCTGCCCTCGCCGTGTTTCGATTCCACCCAAATTTTTCCTTTGTGCGCTTCGACGGCGAGTTTGCAAAACGCGAGACCGAGACCCGCGCCCGTCGCGTGACGCTTGTTTGAATCGGCGCGATAAAATTTATCAAAGACGTGCGCGACATCTTCGGGCGCGATACCTTCGCCCGAGTCCTGGACCGCAATGGTAAATTCGCCGTTTCCGTTTTGCTCGGCGCGCAAAATAATTTCACCGCCCGCGTCGGTGTGATGCAGCGCGTTCGTCACCAAATTGTCCACCACGCGACTCAGCAATTGTTTGTCGCCGTTCACTTGAAGGTTGGACGGGGAAACATGGACGGACAACCGCACGCCGCGCGCTTGACTTGTACTCTCAAAACGCGCCGCGCGTGCGCGCAGCCAATCCGCCGCGTCAAACACTTCGCGCCGGATGGTGCTTTGTCCTTGCTCCATCTTGTTCACGGACAACAAATCGTTCAACATCGTCATCACTTCTTCGCTGCTCGAAATGGACGATTGCACCATCGCTTGCTGTTCCGGATCAAAATGCACGCTGTCTTCTTCCAGCAGCATGAGATTGCCGATAATCGCGGTCATAGGATTGCGTAAATCGTGTACGACCATGTTGGTCAAATCATCGCGGTATTGCTGCAATTCTTGGAGCTGCGCGTTTTGATTTTCCAACTCGCGGCGCTGCTGACTCAAGATGCGGTCCGCGCGCCGCATGATGAGCAGCAGCGCAAAATACAGGAGCAGCATCGCGCCGCCGACCGTAGCGGCAGCGACGAATGCCGAACGCGTCAACTCGCTATCGAGCCGCGTCACATCGCGATAAATTTCCACCACGCCGACGATATTTTGCGGCGCAATGCTGTCCACGCGCGCGTACAACGGCGCGTAGGTTTCAATAAACGCGCCCGGCAAATGTTGCGGACGCCCGTCCTGGGGAATCACTCCATACTCGGAAAGAATTTGCCCCGTGCGCGCCATGGCAATACCTTCATTGTCGGCTTCGGTCTTGCCAAAGTCTGACGGTTCGGTGCTGAATACCACGCGCCCGTTCAAATCAAACACCACCACTTTGTCCAAATTCAACCCGAACAGTCTTGCCGGCAGCATCGCATTGAGCGTACGCGACGTTTGCGGAGAATCGAGTGTGATGCCGGTCTCATTCGTCTGCAAATTAAAAATAGGGTCGGTAGCGAGTTGAAAGGAAAGATTGCGCGCGAT
>CALMZO010000408.1 GCA_937870825.1 uncultured Chloroflexota bacterium
GCCACCAGCGCGGGCGCAAGCAAGCGCACATTCGTTTCCAAGCCGCCGCCGGGGGACGAGAGGTAGAGAATGTGCATTCAGTTTATAGAGTTCGCGAACGAACCCTGCGAAGTAGCGCTCCGACCTCGCTTCTCACGATCCGTGGCAACATGCTTAACAAGCGAATTCGTTCCCTTGTCTTCCATTCAGAAGCTAGAGCGTGGAACGTCGAACGACGCGGTGTTACACCGCTCTTTTCTTTATGCCGTACTCTCGGTAAAACAATCCCGAGCCCTCCCCACATCCCGTCGGGTTGTAATCCACCCGGTATAAGCTCAAGATCAAAATAGACCTGCGAGTCCAAAAGAACATCCATCATGCCTGCCCGACACGGCGGATAATAGGTGTCGTGCAAAAGAATGCAATGTGAAAACGCAAGTGAGCGTTCCAAATCGCGACGCACCCCTTCACGGCTGTGATCTGCATCTATGACGGTCAAATCAAAAGTCAGATTATGGGTTTGGATCCAATCGAACGCCTCCGTTGTCTTCATGCACAAGGGAGTGACATTCTTCATCTGTTTTGTAACTTGAAGTACTTTCGGGTCGGAATCAACTGTCACGACACTCGTGCTGTATTGGCTCAGCCACGTCGTCAAGCCGCCCTCGGCACACCCCAATTCCAACGAACGCTCCGGTTTTACCAATTGTAGGATCCCCAAAAGGGCAAAGCGTTCCGAGGGCCACATCATCCAAGCAGAATGTTGAGCACCCAGAAGAGACAAGAGAACTGAACTTTTGTCCGGCATGTCATTGGACATATCAACTCACCTTTACATGCTCTGCAACTATAGCACTCAAGCGTTGATAGGCATCTTCCCACGTCCAAAACCTTAAAACAGCGGCGAGTCCATTCGTGCCCAGTGTTTCTGCAAATGTCGCATCTTGCATCACCCGACACAGCGCCTCTCCAAATGCGCGCGGCTCGCGTTCGACCAGCAGCCCCGTTTCGCCATCGCACACCGATTCGCGCACGCCGCCCTCCTTCACTGCCACAACGGGCGTTTCACACGCCATTGCTTCCAGCGGCGCAAACCCAAACGGTTCCAAAATCGGCGCATAGACCAACGCGCGCGCCTGGTTGTATAACTGCACTAATTCGTCCTCTGCCACGTTGACGCGAAATTCAACCGTGACCGCAAGTTGTTCCGCCAGCGCGCGCAGATAATTGACTTCGCCTGCCGATGCCGTGTTGCCGACAATGACGAGTGGCGGACGATACGCGGCGTCTATTTGTCCTAATGCCTGGATCAAAAAATCATATCCTTTGAGAGGCGATACGGCACCGACGGACAGCACAAAATTTTCGCGCGGCAGGTCAAGTGGGCGAAATTTTGTCGTGTCCACACCGAGATACACCACACGCGCGCGCAAACCATACGCGCGATAAATAGACTCGGCGGAGAAATAGGAATTGGTGAGCAGGATTTTTGCAGACTGCACGTTACGCGCATCGGCGTTTCGAATTAGGCGGCGGCGTAGCGCGCGTTCCGGCGCATACCATCCTCTTTGCCAGCGCGCGGCACGCGATTGCGGTTCCAGATATGGGCGCGGAATTCCAGGTTCGTAAAACTCGCGCATTGGCTCGTTGCAATAATACACAGTGGGCGTATTCAAGAAATTCAAAAGAAACGGACTCTGCACGGGCTGGTCGTGATTGAGAAAAACAAAATCGTAATTCGCCGCGTCAATTTTTTCGGCGATGCGCACTCCCAGCGCGCGGCTCGCATCCAGATTTTTTTTCAGACGATAGAGGTCTACGTATTTGCGGAGCAACGGCAACCGTCCGTCGAAGCTGTCTCTCCAATGCAAATCGAAGGTGAAAACGTGCTGTGCGAGATGGGTGAGCGGAAGAAATTCTTCATTCGCGGTATTGGGGCAATACAGGTCGAATGAGTGGCCGTGCGCCACAAACTGTTTGGCAAATTCATGTGCCTCGCGCTTGCTGCCGCCGGAGGTAAGGTTGTGGTAGAGGGCGAGGCGCATTACAAAACTGACTCGGCGCGTTGGGCAATCACACGCGCGTAGTAGCCCTCCAGCTCGCGCGCGTTTTCTTGCACCGTCTTGACATGGGGCATATTGGCGCACATCGTGTCCAACAGCGAAGGTTCGTCAAGAAACATCCGCATTTTTTCGGCTAGTGATTCTACACTTGCGCGTTGAAAATGAAAGCCATCCACATTCGGGCGCACCAATTCTGCCGCGCCGCCGGTATCGGAAACAATTGCGGGAATCTTGACCGCGTGCGCTTCCAGCACCACCATCGGGCAGTCCTCGTAGACGATGGACGGAAGGACAAGGACATCTATGTGCGCCAATATGTGCGCGAGGTAATGGGTGTGAAATTCGCCCATAAAACGGATGGGCGCGCCTTCCGCGCGTGTCCTTAATTCGCGTTCATAAGAAGGAGAACTGAATCTGCCGTGAATCTGTAGTTCGGCAGGTGCCGGACCAAGGCGGCGGAATGCTTCGACGAGCAGATGCACGCCTTTGATTTTGTCAATCGAACCGATGAAACCAAAACGCAGTTTGTCCGACCGTGTTTTTTGAAAATTGGCAAAGCGCGATACGTCAATGCCGTAGGGTGAGTGGACGATGCGCTTGGGATTGATGCCCCAATTGGCGTGAAGTTTCTTATACAGTCGCGAGGGTGCAACAAATAAATCCACGTGATGTGCTTTTTGCCGCGCGTACTGGTCGCGAAAGTTGTATTCAAAGATTTCGCTGTGCGCGGAGATGGCTTCAAAGTTGGAACTGACAAGACGCCGCCGCAGGCGGAAAAGTTTTTCTTGGAATGTTGTTCGCGGCGGCGCAGGTATCAAAGGATCACGACACGTCACGCACAAGAGCCCACCTTCGGGACCCTCACACAAGGTATCATCACGTCGCATGAGTAGGACGCGCGGACACATGAGCCAGCAATCATGGAGGGTGAAAACTTTGGGAATACGAATTTCGGGGTCTAACAAGCAGAACGAGAGCCGCAACAGACTGTGGTAATGAATGACATCGGGTTGGAATTCGGCGACGACTTGATGAAATTGACGCAAGAGTCTGCCGTCAAATAACTCACTGCGCGGCGCGGGGGACCACTGATTCATTACGATCTGATAATACGGCAGCCCTTCGTAAGCATCTCTTTGCAGGGTATAATCCTCTGCTCGCGAATCGGTAATTGGGTAAAAGACCGCGACTTGATGTGCTCTGGCAAGTTCCCGCGCGACATTGTACGCATACACTTCACCCCCACGCATTGTTTGCGGGACAAAGCTGGTGTGGACAAAGAGGATTCTCATGAAACTCGGATAGGAGTTTTCAAGATCGAAACGAAACTAATGCCCCGTTCGCCCAAAAGCAGTTTCATCAACAGACGAAGGGTATTCGCTTTACGGAACAGTTGAGGGTCAAGGGCAAATGCTAAGTGTACGAGCGCTTTAGCAATGGAAAAACGTTTGTGAGAATAATGGTGGTTCGCCAAGTCTAGGGTTTGTTCCGCGGCGCGTTTTTGCAGTTGTGGAGCAATCCTGTGGGTTTGGAAAATTTGAGGTGTTTGCGCTGCAAGACGCATTCCAAACTCTGGATTCCCTTTGAGCAATAGACTTAGCAGGTTCAAAAAAGCCCAAGCATACGCGTCTTGAATTTGCTCTGATGTGACGCCAAAATTTTCCAAGACAGCGGGAGTTATTTCTGCCTCGTTCGCCAACGGATCTTTCCCGTCTTTACGCCGCCCCCGTGCTGATACACGGGCGCCGAGCATTGAAAGCACGAGCTGGTTCAGATGCTCTACCCCAACTTGACTGCCGTGAATGCGATAGCAGAGCATTGGTTCGGCGAGATTGGCGAGCGAATACTGTTCGGACATTCGCAGCCACAGGTCATAATCTTCCGCGTGTTGAAAAGTTTTTCGATACCCGCACAGCGCGCAAAACGCTTTGGTTCGTATCATCACCGTCGGATGATTGATGCAGTTTGCGCGCATGAGCAAGTCCGCGATTTCGTGCGAGTCGGTGGGAAAGCGAAACAAGTCAATGGGCAGACCGTTTTCGTCTATGACAACAACTGGTGTACCGACAAGCGCCATCTCAGGATTGTTTTCGAGGAATTTCACTTGATGCTCGATGCGCTGTGGAAAAGCGACGTCATCTGCATCCATGCGCGCAATGTATTCGCCGCGTGCCAGCGCACAACCGCGATTGAGCGCGTCCACCAAACCGCTTTGTTCTTGCGCCAACAACCGGATACGCGCATCGCGCGCTTGGTACTGCACGAGAATTTCACTTGTTCGGTCAGTCGAACCGTCGTTGATAATGATGAATTCAAAATCGCGAAAGGTTTGCGCGAGGATGCTGTCAACGGCTTGAGACAAATATTTTTCGCCGTTGTGAACGGACATGACGATGGTGACTTGCGGAGACAATACTTGTTGCGTCATGCTACGCCGATTTTCGCAAAAATTTCCTGAAAGCGTTTTTCGTACGTGTGTTCGCGTAAGGTACGCTCATATCCTGCGCGAGCAATCGCATCGCGTTCTCGTTCTCGAGCGAGAAAATGACGTATCTCGGCGATAAGGTCACGTGTATTCGAAAAGGTCACGATTTCTTGATTGTCCTCGTAGTACGCATCCAGATTTTCTGCCTTGCCTGTGAGCAGGAATCCGCCACAGCCGGGCACTTCAAAGTTACGTCCTTTGATTTGGTCACGCGGGCGCTGCCAGTTTTTCCAGAATAGGAACCGCCGCTTGCGCTGCCAGACGGATGGATTCGAGAGATTGAGATTGATACGACTCGCATTAAAGATGCGAATCATCTCTGGCTGTGAGACGCGTCCGCTTTCCCACCCACTCCCCCAAACGCGCACGTCAATTCCCGCATCGCGAATTGCATGGACGATGGCGCGTCGGTTTCCGTGCGGCTGTCCGATGAACGTCACGTCGTATTCGTACGGCACGTCGAGTTTGCGATAGAGCCAGTGATTGCACCCCCACTGACTCTTGATGACGTTTTTGTATCCGATTTTATCGTATTTGGGGAGCGCGCTTTGCGCGGTGGTCACCACCCAATTGAAGCACGGCGCCCAATGCCGAGAGAAAAATTCAAACTGCCAATGGTCGTCGGTGAACCAATTGAGCGTGGTGGTATCCGTGTTTTCGGAAATTTCGCGGAATACTTTTTTATCCAATTCAATGGGGGGGAATAGAACAGAGAATAAGAGTTGGGGTTTGTCCGCTTTGACGATTTCAAGCAATCGTAGGTGCATCGCATCTGCGCCGAGTTCTTGGATGAGTGTGCCAAAGTCAAAATAGAGAATATGATGCCCCATTCGGCACAGCGCGTCGTAGAAATTGTAATGTTCGAAACTGTAACCTTGCGCGGGGTTGTTGTAATCGTACTGTAGCGCGAAATAAAGAATTTTGAGACGCACAATTACCTTTTCTCGGCGAGGATATGCAATCCAAAACAGAGCAGCTGCTCCGATCCAGAATTACTCTTGGACGCTCGCGCAAGGAAGCCGAGTGTGATACGCATACAAATCCGCTCAAGCGCAGAAGGACGCACGTGCGCATATTGTTGGCTCACCTGAGGCAAACGGCGCAGTTCTTGCGCGCTCCATTCAAAATAATTGCCGTTGAATTGCATGTCTAGAATGTTGTAGCCAAACTGTCCGAGCCAGTATTCGTAAAAATAACGGCTGTAGCCCGACTGGTAGAAATAGGGGGAGAAATGCGTTAGCGAACAAAAAGGCGCGGTGAGGATTAATTTACCGCCCGGCTTGAGAACGCGAGTTAACTCGCGCAATGCTTCAACGGGATATGGCAGATGTTCCAAGACCTCGACACACATGACCGCATCATACGCGTTGTCCGGTTCAGGAATACTGGTGATGTCAGAAACAATATCAACTTGATTCGCGTCCCACTTTCCTACCTGCAATCCAAGCCTGTCGCCCTGTCCATCGTATTGTGCGAAATCTTGGCTGACATAGTTGAGATGCGCGCAAAAATGTTTATATTGCAATTCACCTGCGCCGGCATCAAGGATGCGATGCCCAGTAGGAAAAGCAGCCAAAACAGATTTTAACCACTGCTCACGATTGGCCTGATTTTGGTTATCGCATCTTTCTTGGAAACCAGGTACACGGACAGCTTCTTCGCGCGCAGGATAATGTTTTAGCCGTTTAAAAGAGTTCAAAACAATCGACTTCATGGATTGGCTCGTATTGATCAACTCGAGGAACCTTGTTGGCGAAGCCAAATGTCCTTGCTTACGAAAATTGTGTTGATGTACGTGTCGGCATAAACCATATAGCCCTTACTTTCCAAAAACTTTGTAATTGCATCGTTCTTTGTACCTTGCCCGGTCTCAGAGAAGGAGATGGTTTCGACACATATTACAATGGGAAAGCTTGAATCATAATTTATGGATTGAAGAATTCTGAGTTCCAAGCCTTCAACGTCAAGCGATAAGAAATCTGGGCAACGTCCTCTTGAATGAAGGCTAATGAGATTCGGTAGGGTCTCTACCCTTATCCTCATAACTGTCTCAATGTGGTAGCCATGCTCCCGAACATAACGGTCGGCCTCTTTCTTGGAAAAGGTGCTTAGGCTGGGAACCGACACTACGTAAAAATCAAGTTCGTCCTCTACATCGGACACTCCAATATTCAAGTTTATGTCTTTGGTTCGGGTCTGGACAATCTTTTCAAAGAGATTGGGATTGGGTTCAATATTAATCCCACGACTCCCGCTTTGGTAAAAAAGTGCAGTATTACTTAGCCGCCATGGATCATTTGCGCCAATATCAATGTACGTGGGATTTTTCAAACCCATTGCGTCAAATATATATTTGACGATCAAATCTTCGCCAGATTGCGAATAAGATGTATGTCCCCCCGCATGTATACGGCACGGGGCTTTCAGTTTATCAAGCATTCGCATTGGAAATGTTGTGCTCAAGCACCAGCCTAATCAGGTTTTCCCTATACGACTCAAAGTTGAACGCCCGACAAAAGAGTTCTAGTGAATGCAATGCATAGACATTATATCCTTCTTTGATTGTTTGGACCGCCCATTCGAGCTGGGGGAAGTCGCTAATAGATACGCCGCAGCCATTTTCTTGAACAAACCGACCCAGTTCCAAACTACCGACAACAATGCTTGGGATGCCAAGTCGCAAAAACTCAACTAGTTGACCGGACGCTCGAGAAAAAAAATAACTGTTCAAACTCTTCTCGGACACGGCAATGATTCCGATGTCTGCCTTGTCGATATTTTCACGCATTTCCTTAAGAGTGTTGCAAACACCGACAACCATCGGTTTTCTCCCGCTTTTGTCCATCGCCTTGGCGATTTCTATTGAAATATGTCCATGAAGAATTAGATCAATACTACCATCCATTTTCTGGTATGCGTTCAAGAGTTTGTCGCTAGAGCGAACTGGATGAATTGTACCCAATTGCATTAATTTGATTGGACTAGCCAGAATGCGGGTCTGACGCTGCGCAGCTGCAAGAGTACTTTTTGCATTACTGTTAATGGAAACAGGTAATAAGAATTTCGGAATGTCATGGCTCATCAAGATCGAGTCGAGGACGGCAGCGCGATTTGCGTCTTGGATTACGATCGCAGAGCACTTTTGGACGACCTTTTGATTTTGTTCGATAACCTGTCGAATCCAACGTGACTGCATCCACAAATGATCTTGCGAGAAATAATCGAGTGACCAGAAAATGAGGCGGGAATCTCGTTGTAGATATCTTGCCGCAAGGTTCAGTGCGGTATGGTCAATTGTGAGAACTGTATCATATGTCTTTCGCATCAACCGCGAGAGACCTCTTTCCACTTGCCGTGCGCGGCGCATTTCACCCCAATACTGTTTGCAATAAACGATTGGACGAGTCGCTAGTGGGTTCTGCATCATTCCCAGCATAAACTTGCCAAACCCGCGATCGTCCCCACCGAAATACGTGAGCTCACATTGTTCCTCCAACGTCTTTAATACCTCAAAGGTGTGGGGATACATCCGCTCATCGTAGTTTTCAAAGCCGATGACAAGAACTTTTTTCACAGCATCAAGACACACCAGAGGACATTCAAAAAGCTTGCGCGATCCCTATGACGTTCCAAGTCTCTTCGTTGGGCGGTTCGTCGTAATCTGGAAATCTACCCACCCGCAAAAGTTGCAGTCCACTTTTTTCCAAAAACAATTCAATCTCGGGATAAAAGAAAAAGCGCATCGTATGAGTCTCTTGGGTTTCTCGCACGAGTCGCGCTTGCTCGATTTCCCATAAATGATAATGGACATGGGTGAGATGATGCATAGTATCCAATTCTCCGGAGGACGCGCGAATGAGCTGTCCGCTTGCCCTTGATACTATTTTGATACGCTCGGAAGGCTTCTGCGTGAGTACAGCAGGTCCATACCAGACATCAAAAATGAGCAACCCGTGCGGCTTGAGATGTTGGCGCGCGGTTTCAAACGCCGTAGTTACGTCGGCATTGGTCAGTTGATAACCCAATACTGCAAACATGATGAGTACTGCGTCAAACTTGGATTGGATACGAACGGTTCGGATATCTCCCTGCAAAAATTGCGGATATTTTTCCGAATCGAGAGCAGCCGCTTTGCTCCTCGCGTTTTCAAGCATTGCTTCCGAGCGATCTATACCCAGCACTTGATATCCGCGTTTGGCGAGGGGAATCGAATGGTTGCCAGTGCCACAGCCGAGGTCGAGAACAGTCCGCACCGGTTCGGAGGAATAGTCCTGAAAAACTTTCTCGATGACATCACACTCCGTCTCATACTCTTTATCTTGATACAAGGCGTCGTATGCATCCGCATAGCTACGTCCGAAAATTTGAGTCATGCCAACACCTCTCGCACTACTTCACACACTTGCTGCAATTGGCTTTGGGTGAGCGCCAAACCCGACGGTAAATACAAGCCTTGCCGCGCGAGTCGTTCTGCCACAGGATAACGTTCGCCTTGAAACAGGCCTATTTTTTGTAAAATGGGCTGCTCATGCATCCCCAAAAAGAACGGACGCGTCATGACACCGCGTTCTGCCAGCCGCCGTGCAAATTCAACCGCATCCATGCCCATTCGCTCGTCCAATACTACGCCGTACATCCAATACACATTGGTCGCCCACGCTTCTTCCACAGGCAATTGCAGCGCGTCAATGTCCTTCAAACACTCGGTATATGCTTCACCCATCCAACGTTTTCGCGCGACGAGTTCTTCAATGCGTTCCAATTGTCCCAAGCCAATGGCGGCTTGAATGTTGGTGAGGCGAAAATTGTGACCGAGTTCGGTGTGATAAAAGCGGCGTTCGCGCTGAAAGCACAAATTTCGCACTGAACGCAAGTGTTCAGCATAGTCCGCTCGATTTGTCAGCACCATCCCGCCTTCGCCTGTCGTGATAATTTTATTGGCGTAAAAACTGAATGTACTTAGATCGCCGAAACCGCCGCATTTACGCCCTTTGTATTCCGCACCGTGTGCTTCGGCAGCATCTTCGATCATGACGAGGTTATATTTTTCCGCCAGTGCGCACAGAGGGTCCATATCCACAGGATGTCCGTAAATGTGAACGGGCATGATAGCACGTGTGCGCGGCGTAATTTTTTTCTCCACTTGCTTGACGTCCACACACCACGTGCGCGGGTCGCTGTCCACCAACACTGGCACTCCGCCATTGTACGTAACCGCTTGCGCGCACGAAATGATGGTGAACGAGGGCAGGATAATTTCGTCGCCGGGCGAGAGGTCCAAACTTGCGACTGCCGCTTGCAGGGCAACCGTGCCATTGCTCACGGCGACGCCGTATTTCATCCCGCAGTACGCCGCCCACTGTTCTTCAAACGCGCGAATGAATCGTCCTTCGGAGGAAATCCAACCCGTCTTGAGACATTCCATCACGTAACGCGTTTCTTGCGTGCCGAGGAGCGGTTCATTGACAGGAATGATTTCTTTTTCAACCTCCGCCATGTGCGTCATTAAAAACGTTCCTTTTCGTCAATCCCCGTATACGGACCCTGCTTGATTTCGAGAAACACCGTGTCTTCAAGCATCCGAAAGCCGTGCCCGCCGCCCACCATCAACATGATATCACCGACATTCAATTCGCGTGTGGCGACCAACTCGCGGTCATCGTTGTAAATGTCAATGAGACAGCTCCCTTTTTTCAGCACGAGCACTTCGGATGTGCCAATGAGATGGCGTTCGAGCGGACGATGCACGTGGCGCTGGATTTCGCCGCCAGCGGGATAGACGACGAAACCAACTTGCTGTTTGAATTCGGGGGGGGTGAGAAAGGTTGTTTGAGTGGGAATGAGAGCAGAACGTATAATGAACACAAGTGGTTTTTCATCGAACAGAATTTGTTCCACCAAATCTTCTTCTATGTTTGAGTTAATCATACTATGGATTGAAGGGACACCTTTTATGAGTTCGGAATCGGACGCGCTAACAAGTAATCCAGAATTGTTTTTCCCTGTTCTGCCAAAACCGAAATGCTGTATTGCTCGGAAACAATTCTATTTAGGTTAGCCCCCAAGGTTTTTGCGTAATCTTTATTCGTAATTAAATTGATCGTACTCTGAGCAAAATCCTCTGGTGCATCTGCAATCAAAATATCTCGCCCGTGAACTACATTCAAACCCTCAGCACCTAACCTTGTCGAAACAACAGGAATGTCACAAGCACCTGCTTCGAGAATCTTGAATCGGGTGCCGGACTCATAGCGCAGAGGCACTAATGCAACATCAACATTACAAAGGTAGGGCAGTACCGAATCAAGCCTACCAACTACACTAACGTTTGCATCCGCGAAATCGGACAACACAGTATCAGAACCCGAACCCACAATGTAGAGATGAACGTTAGGCAAATCTTTAGTTATGCGTGGAATTACTCTTGTGATGAGCCAACGTGCTGCATCTTCCATTGGACTGCCTTTCCAAAACGAGCCAGCAAGATATATGCAAGGCTTTTTGAAGTCATTAGGAATGTCAGGCACATGGCAATAATTGTTCAGGTCAATAACATTCGCAAAAAGGCGCACTTGCTCCGGTATTCTTGCCAATTTTAAGTAATATTCGGCATCTACCTTTGAGACTGCCGTAGTAACGTCAGCAATCTGCGTCCCCCAAATTTCTTCCTTTTCCTTTTCTGTTCCTTGTTTCAAGATTTTTGCTTTCTCTTCAGGACTTTGTGCAAAAGGTACGCCTCTCAAAATGTATCGAGACCAGACGCTATCTGAATCTAGAACTACTTTGTATCTGGAATGCCGTTTGATGAACTTGAGGAGGTCATACGAAATATTTCCATAACCCAACCAAATCACATCGGCACTAATAGAATCGGCAACGTGTAGTAGATTGTGATAATCCTCTTTTGGCAACCGCATGTTCTGCCTCAGTATATTCCGTCTGAGAAGTCTTCGCGAACAAAAATTAGTCAACCGTTTCGCAAAATCAGTACTCTTGTCAACGGATGGAGTAATGAAAGGCACAAAGTGAAATTCTTTGGAATACCGCCGATAGAATGAGACCCCCTGTACTCCACCCATTTGATCCAGAGAGACTCGGCTGCAAATGTGCAGGTCCGAGATCTGTGCCAGGGCCTTAATCGAATTCTCGACACGCAAAGTAGGCCCGCCGACGGGAGGATATTGTAGGATTGGTGTAGTGTAGAGAATCACCGGTTTGTGCATCTTCATCATTCAGTAATGCTAGTACATCTTGGCATAAATAGCTATGCAGAAAGAGCTCTGCCCTGGTACGTCCACTTGAAAGGTTTAGCCATAGT
>CALMZO010000409.1 GCA_937870825.1 uncultured Chloroflexota bacterium
GTCCGCGCGTGTACTTTCGCACAAACATCAAGGCGCGCTACGGACACATTACGTATGACGTTGATTTTCAATTGGGCATGTGTTCGTACCAAATCGCCTCCACGTTCGACGACCCGCGTCAACCGTGCGGCACGCCAGTTGAAGGTCCAATCACGGCGGGTTTTCAAGACGCAGACTATTTTCAAAAATTTCACCGCGTCCACGATGGCATTGACATAGCCGTTCCAATCGGCACCGTCGTCAATTCAACCATGACCGGCACAGTCATCGGCGCGGGAGATTTCGGCGACGGCTCTGGCTACATGGTGCAAATCCAAAATGGCGCGTGGCAAGTTTCGTTTCAACATTTATCAAAAGTGGATGTGACATTAGGCGCGATGGTATTTATCGGACAACGCATCGGCTTGAGTGGCAACAGCGGTGATTCGACAGGACCGCATGTGCATTATGAAGTTCACTACAACGGCGAACCCGTGAATCCGTTTCGTCAACTTACCGATGCGGGTTACAGCACGTATCTCTGCGCGGTCACGGTCAGCTCTGCTGGCGGAACAACAGAGATGCAAGGCAATCGCTGGAAGGTGACATCATTCGTAGGCAACGATGATGGCAAGTGGCTGCCGCTCGCAAGCTTTCCGCAGCCGCAAAACAACAATGGGCAATGCGTTCACTGGTTTCCGACGCCGAAACAAGATGCCAAGGTGATTGATACATTCATTCCCATTCTCGAACAGATGGAAATGAAATGGGTTGTGATTTTGCAAGACCCGCACGAGCCAAACGCGAATGATTACTTGCTCACCAAATTGCATCGAGCCAACATCATGCCCATCGTCCGAATCATGTCGCCGATTGGACCGCTCGACCCCAAAACACTCGGCGCGACGGTTGCGCATCAACGCGCGTTCGGCGTGCGCTATTTTCAAATTTTCAACGAACCGAACAACAAGGGCGAATGGGGCGTTGCAACGCGCAGTCCCCAATGGCTCGCGCGCTATTGGGTTGGCGCGGCGCAAGTTGTTTTGGCGAATGGTGGTCTGCCGGGCTTGCCGCCGTTTGTCACCGACGGTTCAGACATCGAATATTTTCAAGAAACGCTGAACGAACTCAAACGTTTGGGGCGTTACGATTTATTGCACGCGATGTGGATTTCGGTTCACAATTACGGGGGAATGGATGACGCGGGATTTTTTCGCTATCGCCAATATCAAAAAATCGCGCAAGAAATATTTGGACGCACACTGCTGATGATGAGTACAGAAGGAGGTTTAGGTACAGCGGAACAAACCGCGCAAATCATCCACGCACAATTTGATTTCATGCGGACGCAGCGTGATTTATATCTGTTCGCCTATTGCCCTTGGCTAATTGGCAACAGGGTTGGTGGAGGGATGGATGAGACGTGGGAAGCGCAGGCGTGGTGTGTGGGCGCGTTGGAGAGACCGATGTGTCGCGTGGATGTAGGTTCTAGAAAATAGCTCTAATCCGTGTGGCGTCAATTGAATTGTCTGGTCATTAGTCTGACGTATGTTGTGTGCTGCCCTAACGGTCAGCAACTGTAACCTTAATATCTGTCGTGCAAAGTGTGCGGTCCATTTTGTCCTTCAATGTTGCTCGAATGCGATGATCCCTGCCGCCGAACCGCACGCCTTCCAATTTCCAATCTCCATTAGGTTGCGCTGGTGTCACACCTTGCTTATACCAAATATCAGTGTGAATCGCGATCTCTACCTGCAAGCCTTCTTCTAATACTTCCTTTGCATTAAATCCCGCGATTTTCCCGGAAACAGTTCTCTTTATGGGTTTTGTCTCACTCTTGCTGTAAAAGACGATTTCCTCTCCGTTTCTCGGAGCAAGAATTGCGATACTCTTGTTCTTTCCAGACGAGTTTGCGTAATTGGTGCGAGCTTTAAAATAGGCGGTGACACCAGCCGCAATTATCACACCTAGTGCGCCAATGATAGCAATGAGAATTCCCTCTGGCATACTGTCCTTTCTGCGGATTGGGTTTCAAATTGAACCGCACAATCGGTTTCCTTCTCTGTTCGATTACGCTCTAGTTATTGGTACTCTTTCACAAACCACAGAATCGTTGGGCCACCCTTCTATATCCCACCAACCAATTTGAGGTCCAACTTTGTAATAAAAGTCCCAGAGAACAATAGCAGGCTGACTGACAATTGCTACAACTATTGCCCCGCCTGTCTTTGCGAAACCACTTATGTTTGCTCGTGCGCGCCATGTCTTCGAATCTGGAAAGAATTCTTTCACTATCTCTTGCGGCCAGAATCTTTCACCATAGGCTGTTCTTTCAGGACTTACAGTATAAAGACGCAGCGTCTCCGGGGGAGGCATAACCTTGTAAGTGCCCTTCACATCAATCGTATCACCGGAAACCACATCACCTTTCGGATATGTAATTCTGACTCCGTAGTCGACTTTGAGATATGAATCGCGCGCAGAGACGGCATTTTTGGTTTCGTCCCACTCTCTTTTAATCTGCCTGTCCTTAGCGCGAGCAGTGATGTAAGCAGCAACAACCGTTGCAATTGCTCCAACAAGCGCAGCTATTACTACTGTATCCATATAACCTCCTCACAGAGATTTGAAATACGCAGGTTGCTCACAAATCAAAGTGATGCATGCAGCGATACGATTCAACGGGCTAGATACCTACATGAGAAATTTTACACCATGTCCTATGTTCATATCAAACGCAGTTCTCATCTCCTTCTGAACTTGGAGAAGTAGGAAGCCGCCAGCTTGCACCCCCGTTGGCGTGGAAAAGGGAATGGTAGCTTGGCAGGACGTTAAGATAAACAAAATGAAAGAATCGATCGTGTACCAGTGTACGTGTTGCGACACCATCTATCACCCAATCAACGCCACTCGAATTAACTTTTGGTGTTGTGGTCAAGAACTCGTTCGTACTGAAATGCAAAATCCGCCGAGCGTTCAAAACGAACATCACGTGCAGAACGCCATAGATGAAACCGTCAGCGACAACGGTAATTTTTTTACGCGCTTATGGAAACCAACTTGGCGTCGCGTAGCATTTGAAGAACTGACTGTTATCGAAGTCATTCCTCCGCGCAACAATCGCGTTGACGCCCTCCAAGCCGAAACATTGATTGGCAGTCTGATGGGCAGCGAAATTTTTTCGCTCGAAATCGCCGCCGATTCACAGGGCTGTCGTTTCTTGGTTCGCGCACCACACACGCACATCAAGCATATTCAATCACAAATTCAAGCGGTGTACGAACAAGCGCAATTTTTGCGAGTATCGCCCGAACGCGACCCCGCATATCGCATTGAAACAAACATCGTGCAAGCGCGGTTGCATTTACGACGGAATGTGCAGTTACCACTTCGCACCTTTCTCGATGGCGACTTTGAATCGTCGGACCCAATGCGCGGGTTATTAGGAGCGTTCGGTCAGATTGAAGCAGGTGAAACCGTTCTCGCGCAAATCGTTCTCGCGCCCGCGCCGCTCAATTGGTCAGACCGTTTTCAAGGTTCGACGCGGCGAATTGACGAAACAATTTCGGGTGAACGAACGAACACGCACAACGGGTTTGAACAGATTGTTTCGGGCATCAGTTTTGTCTTCATTTTGGGTTTGGCGCTGTGGGCATTCACCGCGTTCGTGCAGCAGAACTGGTTTGGTCTCGTCGCGTCGGGCATCTTTTTTATAGGTGGCATCATCGGCGCGCTATTTCTTTACACCGCACTCGCGCGCGACCGCAACATGAATCCCGAACTCGTTCAGCGCAAAATCAGCGTGCCAGCATTCGATGTGGCATTGTGTCTTACTGCGTCCGCGCCGAATCAAAGCACAGCCCAAGCGCGTTTGGAAAATTTGATGCGCGGGTATGGACAATTCAATCTTGCGAGTGGCAACGCGCTGGAAGGAACATACGAAATGTTTGACCCGCGCGCGTTAGAAGTAGAGCAATGGTCATGGTGGCAAGAATTTACGGGACGCGTCTCGCGGCTCAACATCGCCGAGATTGCATCGCTTTGGCATTTGCCGACAGGCGACGGTGTGCCGCTCGTGGCGCGTCAACTCTCGAAAAAACTTTTGCCGCCGCGTCCCGAACTCGTCGCACAAGGCGTACTCGTCGGACATTCCGTTCATCATGGGCGCAACATTCCCGTACATCTGCCGCACCAAGTTCTTGACCATCATTCTTTCATCGTCGCCAAAACACAACAAGGCAAAAGCACGTTGATGGCGCATCTGGCGCGCGCGGCGATGGAACGCGACATGGCAGTTGTCGTCATTGACCCACACGGCGATTTGGTGCGCGCACTTTTGGGAATGGTGCCACCAAAACAAATTGACAAGACGGTGTACGTGGATTTCAGCGACGACCAACGCATCGTCGGCATCAATCTCTTGGACATGGGGCAAGGGCGACCTGCGTATGCGGTGATTGAAAATCTCGTTCACGTCGGCAAACTGATTTGGCAAGATTATTGGGGTCCGCGCATGGAAGATGCGCTGCGCTATCTGATGCGAACACTGATTGAAGCGAATGAAAAATTATACGCGCTCGGTGAAAAACAATTTACGCTGCTCGACATTTCCAATCTGATTGGCTTTGAACCCTTCCGCAAAAAAATCCTCTCGCGCTATGTTCGCAAAAATGATGTGCTGACGTGGTGGGGCTTGCACTTTGAACAAATGCCGCCGTACATGCGCGTCGAAGTTGTGAATCCAGTACTCACAAAAATTCATCGCTTTGAAGAACACGATGTCATTCGGCGGATTGTGGGACAATCGTCGTCCACGCTGAATTTGCGCGATGTTTTGCGCGAGCGTCAAATTCTTTTGGTCAATACCGCGAATCGCATCATTGGTCCCGACGCGGGCGGGTTGCTCGGCTCGATTCTGTTGGACAATATCAATTTTGCCATCGGCGAGCAAATGCGGATTGCCGAACCGTCCAAGCGCGCAAAGGTGCTGGTTATCATTGATGAGTTTCAATCGCTGCCCGGCGTGGATTATCCCGCGCTCCTTGCGGAATTGCAAAAGATGGGCGCGAGCTTTGTTCTGGCGACACAGGCATTGAAACAATTGGACGAATTGGGGACGACATTGCGCGCGTCCATTCTTTCCAACATCAGCACTTTGTTTGTCTTTCAAACCTCCGCCGATGATGCGGATGTGTTACGCCACGAACTCGACGACGAAGTGGAAGCCACCGACATTATCAATCTCGAACGCCACTGCTGTTACATCAAAACGGCGATTGGCAAAACGCGTCTGCCCATCATTCACATCGAAACCGAAAAGCCCGCGCCAGAAAACGATGACGTTGCGGC
>CALMZO010000410.1 GCA_937870825.1 uncultured Chloroflexota bacterium
ACGGATGAGACGGGGTTGGTGTATCTGCGCGCGCGGTATTATGACGCGGGGCAGGGGCGGTTTACGACGCGGGATACTTGGCAGGGAGATTATCAACAGCCACTGTCGTTGAATCGGTGGAACTATACGAATGGTAATCCCGTCAATCTGACTGACCCAACCGGTCACAACCCCGGCGTACTTGTTGCTCCCGTGGCGTGTGTAATTACCTTACCCGCGTGTGGGACAGCCATCGCGGTTGCGGCGGTGGGTACTGTCGTTATCCTTGGCACAGTCGCGATTTTCTATGTAACCGTTGATTATCTGGAACAACATCCCGAATTAATCGAACCCTTCTTTGTGCCGCCCCCTTATCCAACGGATCGTCCTGCACCACAACCAGTACCTGTACCACGCGATCTGCCATTTACCGGAGACACGAAAGTCTTCGATCGACGTCTTGCCCAACAACAAGCAGAACCTGCACCCAAGGCACAACGCGCACCTGCACCAAAACCGGCACCGGGGCCAATTTTGCCACCAGACTGTCCGCCGAACGACAATCTGCCGTTCTACTATGCAGTTGTGCCGTACGACATTTCAGCAGATCAAGAAAAAGGATATTCTGAGCTAAAAACCAAATTGCTAAGTAGAAATTTGGTGGGGGTAAGCGAAATGGCAAATCGATTGAGCGGATATTGGAATTATTATTACGTAAAATCGAAAAAGCGTGATGGTTACTTCCAATATGCCGGTACAGCATATCAAGCACAGCGCGCAAGTTATTTTGCGTCCGAAGGCCTTGCCACTGCGGTAAACGGTAGAGGTATACCTGATATCGCCGTGATTTGGAATACTGGCGGTACGCCTTCGCAAATCATGGCACTTGAACAGAAATGGAGCATGTCAGGTCAAGGAATTATGGATCGCCTCAAGTATGGAGACGCGGCTGATGGGCCCGAGTTCTATCGTTACCAAGCCCTATATCCCGGAAGATGGTTACTTGAGGTTAGCAAGTTAACTACTGTTGGAAGATTAGAGATCCAGGCAGCAGGGGGTGTTCCATTCGATACGACCCTATATCCATAGGGAAAGGTTGGATCTTCGACTATGATAGCATTACGATTCAATCCACGTTACGCCTTACCAGCTTACACCATCCTTGAGAGAGGATTGCCCTTTCCTTTCCAGGAGGGAGAGTTGGTTTCAATGCAGATAGTATTCGCGTTCAGTTTTGAGGTTAGTGAGCACGAGCGCGCACACGATCCAGCACTGTGGGACGCCCGGATCGCTGGAATTTTTTTACCAGTAGGTCAGGAGGTTGACGACTATAAGTTATGCATCGTCCAGAGTATCCGCGCCTTAAAGCGTACACAATTACTCCGTTTTCCCTACGACGAACGATATCTTCTAGAAGCTCTTCTAACTTTCAGAGACGATACTGTTACTTTCCCAATTGAACCTGGTGATATCGTTACAATGGAACTAAGGGTGACTCGTGTTATTGAGGATCAAGACTCATCGGACCTTCCTATTGTTAAATGGCGAATTCTGTTGATCCCATCAGGCGAGATAGTGGAGGGATTGATAGTGTCTAGTGTGCAACCAGTTAAATAGCGATTACACCGGCACATACACATCCACGCGAATCGGTTGACGAGCGTCAACGGACAGATCTACTCGTGGGACGACAACGGGAATTTGTTGAACGACGGCGTCAACACCTACGTCTATGACCAAGCGAATCGGCTGGCGTCAGTGACCAGTAATCAGTCATCAGTATTCAGTTACACATACAACGGACTGGGCGACAGATTGCGCCAAACGGTGAATGGTGTCACGACAACGTATGCGAACGATTACGCGGCGGGGTTGACGCAAGTGTTGAGCGATGGCACGAACAGTTATCTCTATGGTGTTGGACGCCTTGGACAATACGACAATACGATGCAGTATTTCGGCGCGGATGGACTTGGGAGCGTGCGGCAGATTTACAACAGTGCGGGCATCGTGCAGATGAACGGACGTTATGACCCGTTCGGCAACGTCATGAGTGCGAATGGGACGGTGACGAGTGTGTATGGGTTCACGGGCGAGCAGACGGATGAGACGGGGTTGGTGTATCTGCGCGCGCGGTATTATGACGCGGGGCAGGGGCGGTTTACGACGCGGGATACATGGGGTGGTATTAGCTCTTCGCCAACTACACTCAATAGATGGAATTATACCGAAGGCAACCCGGTTAATTTTACTGACCCATCGGGATATTGCACGGAAAAACCAACTTGGAGAGAAGTCGTGGACTGCTATCAGCAGAGATTTGCTGACAGAGTGCATCGTCACAATCCACTGCCTGGTTTCTCAAAGACTGTAATCAATAATTTGGCAGAAGTGCAATGGCACGGCATATTTGATACAGATGGTTTAGAAGGCGACTGGCTCTACTTGACGCAAATCTGGTTTAACAATGAGAGACCCGCCAGTCTTGGGGTCTGGGGTATAGAACCAGAGCATAATGAGCCGATTGTAACAATAACTTCGCAGGGTTATATCAATGATTTTAAAAAGCATCAGGGGTATGCTTTTGCATTAAACACATTTGGAATGACGTATCGCGACTTTTGTAAGATAAAAATTGGGGACAACATAGTGTACAATTTTGTCTTTACTGGTCCCGGATCAGCAGGCAGAGCAGAGTTCCAGGAAAAATACAAGGCAATGGAATGGTTCCTTGGAAGTCATACTTATACACTAACCGTAGTAGGGATTGACGAGGCATTATCTCGTGTGCTTCTTAACGTAGAGGTTCTGAATCGCTCCCACTGGGAATCGGAATCTCGTATACCAGGTAGTTGGAAGGGGAAGACTCTTATCCCAGCTCGGGATATGTTTGGCATAGAAACCCCTGAAGTGACTGTACCAGGATATCTTATACCGAATTGGGTGGGTGAAGATGGAAGACCAGGAGCGGCATTCTGGCAGCGATATCTTTGGCTTGAGTTTATACAATATCCTTGGGTGCCTCGACCGATTAATCCATCCTTACCACCTTTGTACAAAGGGTAGCCAAGTTTTACCTTCTACTCGGTGACGTAGAAAGATGTGGTTCATATATGCCATGCAGGCGCATTTGCGTCTATCCTAATCTAGGATAGGAGAAAATAATGGTACGACATCGATTACTCCTCGCAATGTGCATTTGCTTTCTCTTGTTAGGCGGATGCGATGACGAGGAGTACAATCCCACAGCCGAAGAATTCTTTCAGAGCCATATGAATCTGACGCCACTTCCCACTGGGATTAGTGAGTTTGGTGGCGTAAACGATGAGGCGATTCCTTTATCTCGTGGAGAAGGGCATCTTGCATATAAAGCCCAATCCGTTTTCATACAAGCCCTTCTCAACCACGACGAGTTTACCGAACTGTCAGAGATGAATGATGTGGTGCACGAGTTTCCATGTGATCAGTTTATCTATGAAGCATTGTATTTGCTTCAAATCCTGAATCGGATTGATACGGAAGGAAAAAAATGCTACTCGGGGAAATTTGTTCCCTATGCACATGTCATTATCTATAATCCTCAGACACAGGCGGCAGACCATTACTACTATTCGTTTCGCGATTGATTTTTGGTTGCACATTCACGCCTTATAGACGACTCAAATTAAGCACGCTGTAATGGATTCGAGCATTTGTGCGGTTTCGGGCAAGACCTGCTAAAGAGTAGATCTCAATCGTGCGACTTTGTTTGAGTACTCTAATAGATTGAGTTTGCCCATTTCTTCTCATTGGCTTTGACCTATCAAGACATTTGCAGATTCGTATGGCTCTCTCATCCTCCTCTCCAACGACCGAAGAACGCGCGCGCGTGCGCGGCGTGTTGGATTCGTTTTTGCAACGCGCCGCGTTGTTCACAGCGATTTATCTGCTTGTGGGCAATGTGTTCCAGCAGTCCTATCTGCGTTCACTCGGTTTGCGCGTCGGCTTGATTGACCCATCGCATTTGCTACCATCGTTCACCGACATCTATGTTCTCGCGTATGTCACATTGGTGTGGGGTGTCGCCTCGCGGTTTCCTGACCGTTGGTACAACCATGTCGCCGAGGTTCTAAACCTTTCGACGTGGCGTAATCCCAGCGATTTCATTTCGCGCGGCGTGGGTCTTTTGGCGGTCTATTTGCTTTTTTTGCTCACAAACATTGGCGAAATCTTATGGTCCAAGGAACCGGTTGAATTCAGTTTTGAAAATCTTGTGCCGTCGGTTGCATTTTTTTCGCGCCCCGAAACCGCTTTGGTGTTGCTTGTATTTGGAGTACTCATCGCGATTGTCTATGGCATGTATAGCAAAGTGCGTTCGAGTGAACTGGAAATGCTTTACAAGCCCAATAGCAATTTCATGTGGGTTGTGCTGCAAGTGGGATTGCCCGTGTTTTTGCTTTACATGATTTGCACATTTGGCATCAGCGTGCCAGCTTCGTATGGCGCATATAAAGCGGACCTCGATTTGGAACGGATGCGCGGTCAGCCCATACAACGCATCACCTATATCAAAGGCAGCGGGGTGCTATGTTTCAACAACAGCGACACCTATCAGTACACCGCGGGTACATTTCCTGAAGCCCATTTTATGGGACAATTCGGGGCGCGTTCCATGTTCGTTATATTTAACAACACAGGTCCGAACAACGTCTGTTTAATAGATGACCGCCATATCGAATTTATGCAACTGGCGGACCCGAAATAAAGGAGGAGGCAAATGACAAATCAAGCAGAACGGGCGCGCAAGCGCCGCATCAATTCCCTGCGCCGTCGTTGGTCTGCCGCCGGACCCGTCAGCCGTTATCCATCGAGCACCGAACGTGAGAAAAGGACGAATGCCGCGCGCGTTCCGACGAACGATATTGCCAAAAGCACACTTTTCAATCAGGAAAAGGTTTTGTTGGTTCTGGTGTTGGCAGCTACCGCCGCAGCCATTGTCTTTGGCGGAGGTTTTGTTCCGGCAAATGATGCCGCGACGCGCCAAATGTTTTTCCAATTTTCATTTCTCGCCGCCGCGATGGCGTTCGTGTTGCTCATTGTTTTTGTCATAACCCTCGCGCTTCATCCGCGCGAGTGACCATTCCCAATAATTTCGTTCTTCGAAACCCATTCCGTTGGGCGTTTGACTGCGCGCAACGGAATGGGTTTCACTTACTCTGAACTTTTTGGATGGAGGGTTTATGAAAATCGAGCAGGGCTTGTACGAGATACTTTTTTATCAAACCGTTCCGGGAATGGAAGCCGATGTTGCCAAAAGTTTGGATGATGCAGGCGCAAGTGAAATCTTTCTTGCGCTTTCGGAATTTGACCTCGTGGCAATTCTTTATAAAAACGATTTGCCTCTTACCTTTGACCATCATACGGACGTCGCGCAAAAGGTGCGCGATGTGCAAGAGACGCTCGCCTTCAAATGGGCAAGCACACGTCCGCCCTATGTCCCCGCGACAAATTTTCCTGCCGCGGCTTTCACCTTTGTCAAATTGAACAAGGCGGCAGTCAACCGCAAAGGACTGGAGGTTGAGCAGCAGCTCATTCAGCTTCTCGAACAGCGTTATCTGGAGGTTACACGCCAAGACCAACTTTGGTTTCAAGTGTATGGAACATTAGGTTGGAGCGAACTGCTGTTACTTTGGCACGGCAAGAGTTACCAAGCCATCATTCAAGCCGTAATGGAAATACGTGGGCTGATGTTGCCGCCGGAATATGATTTGGAAAAACAACCCTTTATCGCCGACACACACACCATTCCGTGCGCGCCATTGCTGTATGACGAATACGCTGACCCTTTCTCGGCTGTTAGTCTAAAACAGATTCAAGGCGCGGTTCGTCCTACCATTGCGATTTCGACTCACGCGAGCGCGCACATCCCCGTTCGCAAAGCATTGCAGAATGTCTCCCCCTCTTTGCAGCTCCGGACGACGTTAGGTTATTACGACTTGTATATTGAGCTCCAACAACCCGACATTTCGGTTTCCGAATTGGCAACTCTTTTGCGAACCATTCGCCAACAGAACCCCGGCGTTCTTTCTACCCAAATTACTCTCCGCGACCCGAACGATGCGCCCGATGAGACGGAACTACCAAGCGCGCTCACTTCAGCGACCAAAGAGCAGGACACTGTAATTGCAGAGTCATTCGCACCGCGTCTGGAATCACTCATCCAAGTCGAAAAGAATCAAATCAATATCCTGTGGAATCTCGCGCCTCATCTGGCACAAATGGTTACAAGTTATTTAGCGGCGAGCGGTTCGGAAGAAATGGATGGACTCGTAGACGACATGCGTGCATCGCTTCCAAACTGCGTGCATCAAATTCCGGCAACTCGTCCAAAAACAAAACCCCGCGATGTGCCAAAGAAATTTCGCCCGGACGGGGCCATCTGCCGCCGCCAACCAACCCCGCATGCGAAATCGTGTGATGCGGCGCACGAAACGGACGCACGCGCATCAGCGGCATTTCATTCGGCAGCATGTCCGCCACCGAATAAATGCGCGTCACATCGAGCGCTTCCGAAAGAGTGAGGCGCGGAAGGATAGACGGAAACGCACGCGCCAACAATGTTTTCCCCGCACCGGGTGGACCCGTCATGATCAAATTGTGCGCGCCTGCCGCCGCAATCTCCAACGCGCGCTTGACATGCTCCTGTCCGCGAATTTCTGCAAAGTCCGCACCCGTCGAACTTGCATCATCGGGTTGAAATTCCAATCCCGTGCGTAATGGCGCAATCGGTTGCAGTCCTTGCAGATGTGCATAGAGCGCAAACAAACTCTCAATCGGATACACATCCAACCCCGCGATCAACGCGGCTTCACGCGCATCACTCGCTGGCACGAACAACCTCTTCAACCCTGCGGCTTGCGCTTGCATCGCCATTGAGAGAACACCGTTGGTGTGCCGCACCGCACCATCCAACGAGAGTTCGCCAATAATCATTGCATCGGATAAATCGGCGGTGAGTTGGTCGCTGGCTTGCAAGAGACCAATCGCAATCGGCAAGTCATACGCCGGACCTTCTTTGCGCAAGTCGCCGGGGGCGAGATTGACCGTGATGCGTTTGAGGGGAAAGAACAGACCTGAATTTTTGATGGCGGCGCGGACGCGTTCGCGGCTTTCGTTGACGGAGGCGTCGCGGAGTCCCACGACGACAAAAAAAGGACCGCCGTTGGTAACATCCACTTGCACTTGGACGGGCACGCCGTCGAGACCGAGCACCGCGCAAGAAAGGACTTGAGCAAGCATAGGTGGTTAATGACTGAGTGATGTTTAGGGAATCAATTGGATTGAGTTGCAGCAAACTTGGAAAGTGCGTTGAGAATGTCCAGATTCACACACGCGAAGGATTCACGGATGAAAGTTGTCTTCAATCGGTTGCCGCAAACCTTCTAATGAGCGTCCATCAAACTCGGGCAATTCATCCAAAAACAAAACGCCGCGATGTGCGAGCGAAACTTCACCGGGATGGGGACAGCGTCCGCCGCCGACGAGTCCCGCAAACGAAATCGTATGATGCGGAGAACGAAACGGACGATGCCGCACGAGAGGGGAATCGTCCGGTAAGAGGTCACTCACGCTGTAGATGCGGCTAATTTCTATTGCTTCAGGCAGAGAGAGACGCGGCAGAATGGAAGGCAAAGAACGCGCCAATAACGTTTTGCCTGCCCCGGGCGGTCCGGTCATGATGATGTTGTGTTGTCCCGCCGCCGCCACTTCGAGCGCGCGCTTGACGTGTTCTTGTCCGCGAATTTCAGAATAATCCACCGGGTACGGCGGCACATCCTCGGCATCATATTTCGCTTGGGCGTGATACGGCGC
>CALMZO010000411.1 GCA_937870825.1 uncultured Chloroflexota bacterium
GGCGTTGATCTTGAACTCGGCGGCGCGGTCGAGCCGGATCGGCGCCAGGCCGCGCGTGCCGGCGACCGAGCCGAGGGTGCCGATCTCGTCGCGCTGGACGAAAAGGGAAATGTGGCGCTGACGATTATCGGCGGAAGAATTTGTCAGTACCGTCTGCGTTAGCGGGCGGGTTCTCGGAAGGCGAATTTGGGATTTTGTGATTGGTAAACTTCAAATCCGCAATCCCAAATCTAAAATCCGAAATCAAACATCCAACATCCAAACATGTCCCCTCTCCCCCCCGTCCTCATCGAACATTGGCTCCCGATCGAAGCGATTGGCGCAGAAAGCAAACGCGAACGTAGCGTAAGCAGTGCTCTTCCGCCTCTCTATTTTTTACATGTATGGTGGGCGCGGCGCCCCCTTACGACAAGTCGTGCAGCAATAATCGGTAGTGTCTTGCCAGCTTGGTCTACAGATTGGCCAAGTTCATTAAAATCAAGATTTCCAACTCAAGAAAGTTACTACTCTTGGTTTCAACGTTTCCTTGGCATACTGGGTGACCCTGTTTTGGCGAGGAAAATGATTGATTTTGAACGAAGCGCTGGAATTGAAACAAAAATCAACAAGTACGGCTACCCACGAGCATTCAACAGAAATCCATCTGAGGAAGATTTAGAGACACTGTCGAGCTTGTTGGATTACACATGGGGAACAAGTCGCTTGATTGTTGCTGATCCATTTTCGGGTGGCGGCTCAATCCCATTTGAAGCTCTTCGGTTCGGTTTCACGACACTAGCCAATGACTTGAATCCCGTGGCTTGTACTCTCCTCAAAGGTACGTTAGATTATCCAGCTCAATTTGGGATGAGTCTGTCCAATGATATACAAAAATGGGGACATGAGTGGGCAGAACGCGTGAAGGTACGTCTCGAACCCTACTTTCGTTCTCCAGCTGGACAACTGAGGCGCTCAATTTATATGTGGGCACGCACTGTCGCGTGTCCAGTTACTGGCAAGCCTGTACCTCTCGCAACAAGTTGGTGGATCCGAAAAGGAGACAACCCCATTGCAGTTCAAGTCGAAGTCCAGGAATCTTGGGCACAACCAAAGTTTAGAATTCGACGTGGAAAGGAAATAAATTTCGATCCAGACATTGGCAGCATTTCTCAAGGTGTCGCACGTTCACCATGGACGGGCGAGACAGTCGACGGTGATTATATAAAGAGAGAAGCACAGGCAGGGCGAATGGGTGCAATCCTATATTGCGTTGAAATCGCGACACCAGCTGGAAGGGACTATGTCGAGCCAATAACGGAAGATGAGCTTTCCTTTGAAAAGGCAAAGCAAGACTACGAAACGAAGAGAAGAGAATTAATTGCAAGAAATCTTATCCCGACTGAAGAGATCAGTGATGCTTCGAATTACGACCGTGGGCATCGCTTGTATGGGATTCGAACTTTCGAGGATTTTTATTCGCCGCGCCAGATGCTAGCATTCGCAACGATTCTGGAGACACTTAAGGAAATCAAGAAAGCTGTTATAGCCGATTTAGGGGTTGAACGTGGAAAGGCTGTTCTCACGTATCTGGGATTGAGTCTTGATATCGCAGCCGACTACAATTGTTATCAGTCAGCATGGCACTCCTCAAGACTGGTGATTGCTCATGTCTTTACCAAGCACAATTTTTCCATGACATGGTCTTTTACCGAATTCGATGCCGCCGAAAAGCTAATTCCTTGGGCAGTGTTTCAAGTTTTCGATGCATACCGCAAGCTGGCAAAATTAAGTGGCCAATCATCTCAATCTCTGATTCCCAGCAAGAGCATGCGAAACCTGATTATCACTCAAGGTTCCGCGACAAATCTACATACATGGGAAGACAACAGCATTCATAATATTACCGTTGACCCTCCGTATTATGATAACGTCATGTATGCGGAGCTTTCTGATTTTTTCTATGTTTGGTTGAAGAGAAGTGTTGGAGACCTATTTCCAGAATTTTTTAACGACGAACTAACAAACAAAGACGATGAGGCAGTTGCCAATCAAGCACGATTCAAAAGCCTCGGTAAGAAAAAGAAGGAACTTGCAGAAAAAGACTATGAACTCAAAATGGCAGCGGCTTTCCGCGAGATGCACCGTGTTCTTACGCCAGAAGGTGTTCTCACAGTCATGTTCACCCACAAAAAAGTGGAAGCGTGGGACACGCTGGCATCTGCGCTTATTGGGGCGGGATTTACCATAAAGGCATCTTGGCCCGTTCACACTGAAAGCGAACACTCAATGCATCTAGCAAAAAAGAATGCTGCAACCTCAACTATTCTCTTGGTCTGTCGCAAAAGACAAGAGAGCAACAACGAACCGATTTGGTGGGATGACATTCAAGCCCGCGTCCGCGAGACGGCGCGTAACAGCGCGGTGCAATTCGCGCAGGCAGGCATTCTCGGCGTGGACTTGTACATCAGCACATTCGGTCCCACACTGAGCATCATTTCCGAACAGTGGCCCGTACTCACAAGCGAGATTGACCCAAAAACAGGCGAACCGAAACCACTGCGTCCCGAAACCGCGCTCGAACTCGCGCGTCAAGAAGTGGTGCATCTACAAAAACAGCGGCTGCTGCTTGGACGCGATTTGCAGTTCGACCCCGTGACGGATTGGTACATCATGGCGTGGGACGCGTTTCACGCCGAGCAATTTCCCTATGACGAAGCGCGCAAACTCGCGCTGGCAATTGATGTGGACCTCGACAAAATCATCATGGCAAGCGAACGGCTCGTGGTGAAAAAAGGCAACTATGTCGTCATACAGACGCCGAGTGCGCGCCGCAAAAATTACGTGGTGGATTAATCCCTGTTCGCATTTGTATATTTCATTGACGCGGTCCATATCGCAATGATGATTTATGAGCAAGACGGCGCTGGTGCGTGGGAGTTGTGGGTGCGCCAGCGCGGGTATCACAACGACGCGACGTTCAAGGCGTGCTTGCAAGCATTGCTCAATGCGATTCCGCGCACGCGCATCAAAGGAAAATTTTCGCGCCCCGAAGCCGAAATTTTGGAAAACATGCGGCTCACTTTTTTTGAAGAGCTACAAGCGCCGGTGGAAGAGGAACCCGAGGTGGAGCAAGTGATTCAAGCGCGTTTGGAGGGGATGGAAGAGGTGGAGAAAGAGGAAGAAGAACAAGAGGACGAGTAAGCGGTAATCGGGAATCAGTTTCTGATAGATGTGAGCAAGCTCATGGGGAAACGAAAGAAAAAACAACAGCAACGCAAAGGCACAGGACTCGACAGACTGGAGCGCGACCTGCGCGCAGATGGTCTGCCAGAGAATATGCTCCTCGTTCGCCGCCCCCCGGGTGAATCCAAGATCTCGATGGTATTTTTGGATTTCATCGAGCCGTTTAAACAATTTGTTACGAGCGATGCGGGGATGGAAAAACTGATTGTGATAGGAATTGCGGCATGGAATGCAACGCTCCTGTCAGATGACAAGCGTCAAGAATTGATTGCGCTTGTGGGGAAGGAGGTTTCCAAGCAAGAGCAAT
>CALMZO010000412.1 GCA_937870825.1 uncultured Chloroflexota bacterium
ACTGCCGCGTACGGACACTTTGGGCGTCACGACATTGACGCGCCGTGGGAAAATATGGACAAAGCCGAAATCCTGCGTCACGAAGCGGGATTGAATGGAAAGTAAAAATATAAAAAAGAGAAACCCGTTATCTTGGAGATAACGGGTTTCATATTTTTCGTACTCATCCCAACGTCGCCACCATCAACGCTTTAATCGTGTGCATTCGATTCTCCGCTTCGTCGAACACGACGGATGCGGACGATTCAAACACTTCGTCCGTCACTTCCATCGCGTCCACCTTGAATTGTTGATACACTTCTTCGCCCATTTCCGTTTCGCGGTTGTGAAACGCGGGTAGGCAGTGCATAAATTTTACGTTCGGATTATTTGCCATATCCATGACGCGCGCATTCACTTGATAGTCATGCAACAGTTCGATGCGTTCGCCCCACACATGTTTCGGTTCGCCCATCGAGACCCATACGTCGGTTGTAATAAAATCCGCGCCGCGCACCGCTTCGGCAACGTCTTGTGTCAGTGTAATCCGCGCGCCCGATTTTTTTCCCAATTCGCGCGCGGTTTCAATCAATGCGTTGTTTGGCATCAAATCGCGCGGGGTGCCGATGCGAACATCCATGCCCAGCAACGCGCCCGTGATTAAGTACGAATTGCCCATGTTGAAACGTCCGTCGCCGAGATACGCGAACGAAATTTGCGACAGAGGTTTCGCCGCATGTTCCTGCATCGTCAAAATATCCGCGAGCATCTGCGTCGGATGAAACTCGTCGGTGAGCCCGTTGTACACGGGAACGCCCGCGTAGCGCGCGAGTTCTTCGACGGTGCTTTGTGCTTTGCCGCGATATTCAATCGCGTCGTACATGCGTCCCAACACGCGCGCGGTATCTTTCATCGATTCCTTTTTCCCAATCTGCGTGCCGTCGGGTCCGAGATACGTTGTATGCGCCCCTTGGTCATACGCGGCGACTTCGAACGCGCAGCGCGTGCGCGTAGATGCTTTTTCAAAAATCAGCGCGATGTTTTTTCCCTGAAGGCGTGGTTGTTCATAGCCGCCGTATTTCGCCGCTTTTAAATCTGCCGCGAGTTTCAACAAAAATTTAAATTCCTCTGCCGTGTAATCGAGTTCTTTGACGAACGAACGTCCTTGAAGATTGATGGGCATGGTTTCCTCCGTGTGTGGTTATCATAACGCAATTCGCATTCATGCTATAATCCGCCGCGCAAGGGCGAAGCATTTGCGTACGCGTTGAGCTTTCATGTGCCATGAATTGTGCAAATACTTCGCCCCTACAAATCGCTTTGGAGTTGTTCATGCCTCGCGCCAGTTCTCTGATTTCTCTCATTTCCCTTTTTTCCCTTTTTGTATTTCTCATCGCATGCAACGCCGAACCCACCGCAGCACCAACACTCGCGCCCACCCGTCGCCCGTCGCGCACCGCATTGCCCGCCGCAACATTGAAACCGCCCGCGACGCGCGCAATTCCATCCGCAACAACATTGCCGACCGAAACGCTAGAGCCGACGGATGAACCCGCAACGGCTGCGCCGACGAAACCCGCGCCGAGAAATTCGGGTGGCGGTGGCGGCGTTGCCAGCGGCTTGACTGTGTGGACGATGGCGCCGCTCATCAATTATTTTTCAAAAATTTCTGCGCCAACTTTCGAAGGCATCACGCGCCCCGCGAATGTGAATCCGTTGACAGGGCTTGAAGTAAATCCCGCGCTGTTGCAGCGGCGTCCCGTCCTCGCGCGCATTGGGAATGACCCCAGCGCGCGCAGCATTCATGCCGGATTCAATCAAGCCGATTTGGTGTTTGAAGAAATGATTGACCAAAAAAATATGGTGTTCGCGGTGACGCGTTTTACGTTGGTGTTTTATGGACAGGACGCGGCGTTTCGTCCGCTTCGCAGCGCGCGCGCGGTGAATGCGTCGCTGATGCCCATGTTTGACGGCGTCCTCATCAGTTCCGGTGGGAGCAAAGGCACGCGCTTTATGCTTTCGCAATTGCCGTGGAGCAAACGAAATCTTGACGGCGATTTGCAAGGCAGTACGATTTGTATTGCGCCCGGCGATTATCGTGTGCGCGTCGCATCGTCCGTGCAGCACGTTCAAGATTACATCGCGTCAAAGGGGCAAGCGGGAACGGTAAATCTGCGCGGCTTTCAATTTTCCAACAACGCGCCGAACGGTTCGCCCGCGCACAGTGTCGCCTTTGACCATACGCCGTGGCCCTTTCGCGCGGCAGGTTTGACGGAATGGCGTTATGATGCGGGCAGCGGAAAATATCTGCGCTTTGTGAATGGCGCGCCGCACAGCACGCGCAATTACGCGCTCGACGGCAAATGGGGCGGCGCGTGCAATTTTGGCGCGGAACAAGTGGAACAAATTGCGACAGCGAATCTGGTCGTTTTGAATGTAAAATATGAGCCGACGGATTTTGTCGAAGACACGCTCGAATCGTACAGCGCGTTCGTCGAAATGACCGGCAGCGGCGCGGCGCAAATTTTTCGTGACGGTGTAAAAATGGATGCGCGTTGGGAACGTCCGACGCTCGCCGATTTTTTCAAATTCACCGACGCGAGCGGCGCAGAGATTGCGTTGAAACCGGGCATTACATGGTTCGAGCTCGCGCCGTTGGGCTACGCGCCTACTGTAAAATAATCGCATAGGGACGAGGGCTGAGCTACGGGTAAAAAGCGAAACTCGGCCCTCATCTCTCAATGCTCATCCCTGATTATGATTGCTTTCGCACTTTCCGGCGGTGGAAACCGCGGACCGATTCAAGTGGGCGCGATGCGCGCGTTGTTCGAACGCGGCATGGTTCCCGAAATGTTGGTTGGCACGAGCGCGGGCGCGTTGAACGCCGCGTACATTGCCACGAATCCTTCCGCGCAAACGAACGAAACGCTCGCGCAGTTGTGGCTCGACACCAAGTCGAGCGATATCTTTCCGAAACCGCGTTTCGTGATGATTGTGCGCGCCGCGTTTTTTGGCAACGGCTTGGACGACAATCAAGCGCGCGCGAAAAATTTTTTGAAATATATTCCGCCGGGGGTGAAAACGTTTGCCGATTTGAAAGCAAAATTGTATTTGACCGCCGCCGACTTGCAGACCGGACAATTGTATTTGTACGGCGACAAGCCCGACGCGAATTTAATCGAGGCATGTTTGGCGAGTACAGCATTGCCCGTCGTGTGGGACCCGGAAATGATAAAACTCACGCTGCAAACGCAAGACGGCAATACGACGATGGTGGAACGCCAATTCGTAGATGGCGGTGTCGTGGCAAATGTGCCAATCAGTATCGCCATGGACAAGGGCGCGACGGAAATTTTCGCGCTCGATTTGCAGCACGCAGGACCGTACCCCTACAAAAAAGGTGTCATCCCAATCGCGCTGCACACGATTGGCGTACAAACATATCAACAAGTTTTGCGCGATATTCAACGCGCGATTGAAGCAGAACATGTGACGCTGCATTACATTTCGCTGGGCGACATTTTCGCGAATCTGGACCTGCGCGATTTTTCGCACACCGCAGAAATGATTGAGGAGGGATACCGGCGCGCGAAAGCGTATCTCGACAATCCAACGCCGAATCGTTCACCGCGCCGCAAGCCCGGTGTCCTGGGCGATGAACGCGTGCGTGAAGAAGGCGCGCCGCCCGGCGCGGTGCCATACCAACCGCCGCTTTAGAAATTGGAGGAGAGAGGTTAAAAGTTAGATTCCAACCTCGAATTTCCGACATCCAACATCCAACATCCAACATCCAACGAATGTACATCATCGGTCTCACAGGCAACATCGCCACGGGCAAAAGTACCGTGTGCAGTATTTTGGAACAACTCGGCGCGCGCGTGATTGACGCCGATACCGTCGCGCACGCGATTTTGAAACGCGGCTCGCCCGCATGGCGCGGGGTGGTGGACGCATTCGGGTACGATATGTTGCAATACGACGGACATGTGGACCGCCGCAAACTCGGCGCGTTGGTTTTCAACGACGCCGCAAAATTGAAAACCCTGGAGCGCATCACGCATCCCGCCGTCGGCGCGGAACTTGCATTGCTCGTGCGCGACGCGCTGAATGAAACCGACGCGGGCGACCAAGTGCTTGTCGTCGAAGCGGTAAAATTGTATGAAGCGGGTATGCACGAATTTATGGACGCGTTGTGGGTGGTCACCGCGCCGGTGGCGGAACAAAAACGCCGCTTGATGCAAGAACGCGGCATGAGCGAAACCGAAGCCGACGCGCGTTTGCGGTCACAGCCCGCGCTCGACGAAAAATTGAAACGCGCAAACATGGTGATTGACAACGGCGGCAGCATCGAAGATACGCGCGTTCAGGTGCTGCGCGCGTTCGTCGCGCTTGACCCTGCGAGCGCCGGAGATAAAACGCCGTTGCTGATGCGCTGGTTACGCCTCCAGCCGCCACACGCGCAGACGCCAAACATTTCCGAATTGCCGCGCGCCGATGTCGTCACAACCGAACCATCACCGCCCGCACAAACCGCTGTCGTGGCAGAAACCGTCCGCGCGGTGGAATGGCATGTGCGCCGCGCGAAACCGAGCGACGCGCGCATGTTGGCGGAATTGTTGACGCGGATTGAAGGACGCGCAGAACCGCTCGGACGCGCGGAAATGTTGGAACGACTCGGCAAGTACGGGTACTGGCTTGTGCGCGCCGAAGAACAAACGCTCGCGCTCGCGGCGTGGCAAGCGGAAAATCTCGCGGCAATCGTTCATGAATTATGGGTAGCGCATATCGAACACGCCCCGCGCGCGTTCCCCCAATTGCTGCAAGGAATCGAGGACGAAGCGAACGCATTGACGTGTGAAGTCGTCGTGCTGCTCGTGCCGGAACGCGCCGCGCCGCTCGCCCAAGTCGCCGCCGAAAGCGCGCAGTATGAAATTGTGACGCTCGACGATTTGCACAAACTCTGGCGCAGTGTGATTGAGCCGATGTATCAACACGGTCAAGTGATGTACGCCAAACGCCTGCGCGAAATGGTAACGAAACCAATATAAGAATTGCGAAATGCGAATTGGCAATTGCGAACTTGGTGCGCAACATTTCGCAATTCGCAATCCGAAATTCCAAATTTTATGAACGCTCTCAAATCATTCGCCTCGCAGCATCCGCGCCTCACCGCGTGGATTGTTCTCGCCATCGGCATGGTTCTCATTTTGTTGTGGGCATCGCGCGATGTCGGACTCTTGCCTACACAATTGCTCGCGCTTGTCGTCGCGACAATTTTGCTCGCAGGTTTGTGCGTGTGGATTATCGGTTGGGAAGACAACGACGACGATGCCGAACAAAGCGCTTCAACGCCGACAACAAAATCCGCGAAATAAATTCGATTGCGGGTTTAACACAAAATGCGCGTGAATGAGTTTTTGAATCTCGTCGCGCAAGAGACGCGCGCGGCGCTGCCTTTGCCTCTCCGCAGTTTTCGTACGTGGAAACGCTATACCCTCATCCAACTCTTTTATCGCCAACGCAAAATTCATTACGAAGTGTGGGTGCGCGGCGGCAATGTCCACGCGCTGGAAATCGGCTTGCACTGTGAAGCCGACGTCGCGACGAACACGCGTTTGCTCGCAACGCTCTACGCGCACATGTTTGAAATTCACGATGCGCTGGGCGAACGCGTGGAAGCGGAACAGTGGACGAAAAGTTGGACGCGGCTGCATGAATTGATGCCGTACGAAAAATTGGATGCGGCAACTGCGCAGCACGCCGCGCAGCGTCTCGCCAAAATGATTCAAGTTGTGCAGCCCATTATCGAACCCGGCGCGGGCACGCGAATTTTGCGCGCAGTGGGCAAAGCGCGCGCGTCAATACGCTAATGGCAGACCTTGAACGCTGGAAAAAATTTCTCCGCTACGACCCCACGCGCTGGCTCCTCGAAACGAATGACCCCTCGATTCTCTTGTGGTATCAACTCGACATCGCGCATCGCCCCGAAGACGCGGCGGGCGTGATGGATACGCGCGAACGCGTGTTGTATTCCGAACCGGTCCAAACCATTTTCGCAAAACAAAACGAAATCGGTTTTTGGGGCGACGCAGAGAATTTGGCGCAGCCGTACTATAACGCGACGTTGTGGAATCTCGCGCTGTTGGCGGAACTCGGCATCCCGCGCACGAGCCGCCGCGCGCGCAACGCGTGCGAATTTATTTTGCGGAATGTTTTGAATGACGATGGAACGTTCGCAGAATTGAACGCGGTGGAAAGCGGTTACTTGCTGCGCGCGTTCGGTTATTTCAAGTACGCGCAGGATGCGCGTGTGCTGCGCGCCGCGCGTGTTTTGCGTGAACGCGCGGATTCGTACGAGGCGCGCACTGCCTTGTTGTGGGGCTGGCGCGCGTTTTGTGAGGACGCGGAAATTGCAGAGGCGGCGGAAGAAAATATCGAGCGCGTGCTGGAGGAAAAAGACCTTCGAGGTTTCGGCGGTAAAGTTGACCGCACAAACCTCAAAGGTCTCGGCGTCTACACCTTTCCGCAATTTAATCCGCGCGATGAATTATTTTTACTGCGTGTGTTGTCTGAATATGACCGCGTGGATGATGCGCGCGTCGCGCCCTTGATTGAAACATTGGTCACTCTACAAAACGAACGCGCGCAGTGGAAATTGGAACGCGATTGGAATGACGCGCTTGTGACGCCATTTGAACGCGCGGGGGAGACGAGTCGGTGGATTACATTGAACGCGGTGAGGGTGATTGTAAAGCTCGTCAATCGTCAAACGTAAAACGTCATGGAGAAGGTATCCATGACGTTTTACGTTTGACGTTTTAATTGTCCCAACTAAATTTCCGCACAAACGGCGGAATTTTTTTCACCGCTTCAATCGTCAGCGTGCGATTGCCGAACGAGGAATCGTACCACGCCCCCGCTTCCTGCGGTCCGGAAATCATCCACATATTGAACGCAAATAAATAGTCGGGCAGATTTCCGCCATGCGAAAGTTTGCCGGTGCGAAACCAATCGTACACCGCGAGCGTGTAGTCGCGATGCAATTGGTCGTCAATTTTTGGAAAGCGATTGTCTTCGACGGACTCGATTTTCCAACCGCCTTCGCCGATGATGAACGGCGGCACGAAACCGAGCCGCTTGAAAAAAATGGTCGCATACACGCGAAAACCGAGAGCGCCGTTAATGTCCTCTTGGTAATCGGGCGGGTGATTCAAACCGTACGCATGCGGAATGAAAAACATGCGTTTGAATAACGCGTCCCCTTTGCGCGCGTACACTTGATTGATAAATTCGCGCAGCCAATCTTCATCCAAAATCTGAATGCCCGGATAGCCGCCCGCGTTGTACACATCTTTTGCGGCGGTCAACAAATTGCGAATAAACACGTCGCGGTCCGGTTCCTGTCCGTCCCATTCCACTTGCAATTCCGCTTCGTTATACAATTGCATGTACGGCGGCAGATTGTATTTTTTGATAATGTCAATGTCGCGCTGCCAGGAAAAGTATCGCTGGTGCGGTTTCAACGATTTGCGCCACAGGACAAAAATGCCTGCTTCGGAAAATTTCCGCGCGGCGAGTTCCAAATGGTTTTCGTCGGTGTAAATTACCGTTGCCCATTTGAGATTCAATTCCTTCATACGCGCGATTTGTCTGTCCAATTCGGGTTCGTCGTAATAGCCATCCGCCGTGAAATGAATGCCCAGTCCGTTGTCATTCGGGGGACGCGGAAAATCTTGCAACTCCATTGGTTCCAAATCGTCGCGCAGCGGCAATACCGGCAGCGCGGTGGGTGTTGGCGTAAGCGTGTTGGTGGCGGTGATGGTGTTGGTTGCAATAGCGGTTGCTGTGGTCGCGCGAATCTTTTCGGCGGTTGCTGTGGAGGGCAAATAAGGTTCTGTCGTGGGCAGGTGTTGCGGCGTTGGCAGCGGAAACATGTCCGTCTCTTGCGCGATGACATTCAGGCTGACAGTTTCAGCCGTTGCAGGACGCGCAATTTTTTCGGGCGCGGAATTTACCGTCGCCGCGCAGCCGAACAAGGTCGTTGCCGCGACGAGAACGAACAAAATTGTGAATAGAGTTTTGAACATGCGATTTCAATCTCAGGCGGAGCAGCCATCTATAAAACGATTATAGAACGTTTGGCAGGACGCGCAATAATCAAGAATTTCAGAACAAATGCGCGTGTTCATTGACCGCGCACTTTTCTATGATAAAATCGCGTTCTCGCAAGATTTCCTTTATTTCCCTGAATTCCTTCAAGACCGAAAGAAAGGAAATGCGGGAAATAGTCTCTTATCATGCACACTCCCACCTTCCTCGACGTTCTCTGCGCAAAACAAAACATCGCGCCGCATTTGCCGCGCACGCCATTGTTCAAATATCCCGCGCTCGACGCGGCAACAGGTTTGGACTTGTACGTCAAGCACGAAAATTATCAACCGATTGGCGCGTTCAAAGTGCGCGGCGGCATCAATCTTGTGTCGCAATTGTCGGACGATGAAAAAACGCGCGGTGTGATTTCGGCGTCAACCGGCAATCATGGGCAGTCCATCGCGTATGCGGCGCGTATGTTTAACGTTCCCGCGACGATAGTTGTTCCCGAAAACGCGAATCCCGTCAAAGTGGACGCCATGCGCGCGCTCGGCGCGAACATTATTTTTCACGGACCTGATTTTGACGCGGCGCGCGAACACTGCGAAGCGTTGGCGGAGGAAAAACATTTGCGGTACGTCCATTCGGGCAACGAGCCGCATCTCATCGCGGGCGTCGGCACGCACACGTTAGAAATTTTAGAGGATGTGCCGGATGTGGACGTAATTGTTGTGCCGATAGGCGGCGGGAGCGGCGCGGCGGGCGCGTGTGTTGCGGCGAAAGCGATTAACCCAAACATTCGCGTCATCGGCGTTCAGGCGGAAAAAGCGCCGGCGGCGTACAAGTCGTGGAAACATCGCGCGCTGCTTCAAGATACGAACGCGACGTTCGCGGAAGGACTGGCAACGCGCACCGCGTTCGCCTTGCCGCAAAAAATTTTGTGGGACATGCTCGACGATTTTATTTTGGTGAGCGACGATGCAATGCGCGCGGCGATTGTTTTATTTTTGCAAAAAGCAAAAACGTTGTCCGAAGCCGCGGGCGCGTCATCCCTCGCGGGCGCGCTGCAATTGCGCGAACAATTAGCGAATAAAAAGATGGCGTTGATTTTGAGCGGCGGAAATATCACGCCCGAGCAGTTGCGGACAGTCCTCAGTGAACAGTAAGCAGTATTCAGTGAACTGATAACTGGTGACTGATAACTGATTACGAGTCTTTATGCTTCCTGAACTCAAAAAACTTGGTGTCGCGGCGGGACAAAAAATTCTCGTGCATCGCGCGCCGAAAGCGTTTACACAAGAATTGCGCGACCAAGCGCCGCCCGACATTTTGATTTCGACGCGGTTGACGAAACGCGCCCGGTACGATTTGATTTTTCATTTCGCCGCGCCCGATGAAAATTTGGACGGGTTGTTTGAAACCATGGAGACGGCGTTAAAGCCGGACGGCTCGCTCTGGGTCGTGATTCCAAAACAAAAGCAAGCCAAGCAACTCGGTTACCTGTACGATTGGAACGCGATGATTGCGCACGCATTAAAAACAACGTTGGTGGACAACAAGACGCTGACCTTTTCACCGGAAGAGTACGGGACGCGGTTTGTGATTCGGAAAGAGATGAGAGAGACGAGAAACGGGAAACGGGAAACGTGAAACGTGAAATGTGAAATGTGAAATGTGAAATGTGAAATGTGAAATGTGAAACGTGAAACGTATTGTGTCGGGAACGTTCACGAGTGAACTGCGCTTGATAACGCGACAAATTTGGGATGAAAATTTTTGTTACCGGTGGGACAGGCGTTTTGGGACAGCCGACGATTCGTTTGCTGGTCGCGCGCGGGCATCACGTGACGGCGCTGGCGCGCAATGAACCGCGCGCGCACGTGGTGGCGAATCTCGGTGCGACGCCGTTGATTGGCGATTTGTTTGACGCGAATTTTGTGAAAACCGCTGTCGGCGACGCGGACAGCATTTTACATCTCGCCACCGCGATTCCGAAAAAAGCCGCGCCCGGTGGAAAAGATTGGACGTTGAACGACCGCATTCGCCGCGAGGGTGCGAAACATTTGTTGGATGCGGCCAAGGGGCGGAAACTCCATTCGTTCGTCGCGCAGAGCATCACGTTTTTGTACGGCGATACGCGCGGCGAATGGAAACGCGAAGAGGACCCGCTGCCGCGCAATGTGCCGCGCAATTCAAAGTCGGCGGCAGAGATGGAAGCGAACGCGCTGGCGGAATACAAAATCAACAACATCCCCGTCGTCATTTTACGCGGCGCGTTATTTTATTCGCCCGCGTCGTACAGCACACGCGCGATGCTCGATGCAATTCGCCATCGGCGGTTCCCGATTCTCGGTTCGGGTGACCAGTATTGGCATTGGATTTACGTGGACGACATGGCACGCGCCGTCGTTCTCGCGGCGGAACATCCCGCGCCCGGCGAAATTTTCAATGTCGCGGACGATTGGCCCTTTCACGCGGCGGACGGGATGAATTACATGGCGGCGCAGTTGAACGCGCCCGCGCCGTTCAAAATGTCCATCTTGCTTGCGCGCATCTTGCTCGGCGGCACGGCAACATTCCTCGCGCAAAGTGCGCGCTATCGCACGGACAAAATTAAAAAGATGCTCGGTTGGTCACCAATGTATCCAACGTATCGCGAAGGGCTGGCGGAAATTTTTCGGACGATGGGAAAACGCGTGTAAAACCGACGAACGACCAAGACGGACGAGGAAGGAAAAATGCGTTCGTCTTTCGTCATCCGTCTTGCCTCTCTATGATTCATCTCGGCACACAAGGTTGGTCGTACAAAAGTTGGGACGGCGTGTTTTATCCGCAGGGGACGCCGCCCGGCGCGTATCTCGCGCATTACGCCACACAGTTCAAAGCGATTGAAATTGATTCGTCGTTTTACGGCACGCCGCGCAAGGCGTTTTTAGAAAAATGGGACCGCGACACGCCCGCCGATTTTCGTTTCGCCGCAAAATTTCCAAAACTCATCACGCACGAAAAAATGTTGGTGGACGCGCAAAAGGACGCGCAAATTTTTTTGAGCGGAATGAGCATCTTGGGTGAAAAACTCGGACCGCTGTGTTTGCAATTTTCGTACGAGTTCAAACCCGAAGCGCGCAACTTGCTCGACGAATTTCTTGGCGCGTTGCCGCAAGAGTTTCGTTATGCGGTCGAAGTACGAAATCGCGCGTGGTTCCACGATTGGTTTTTTGAATTGTTGAAAAAACATCGCGCCGCGCTTGTTCTCGTTGACCGCGTGTACATGCCGAAACTCGAAGAAGTCACGACGGATTTCACGTACATTCGCTGGCTCGGCAATCGCAAAGATGTTCCCGACGACGAATACACGCACGTTCGCATTACTCGCGACAAAGAATTGAATGAATGGGCGGACGTGATTCAGCAACTGCACGAACGCGAGGTGGACGTGTGGGGCTTTGCGAACAATCATTACATGGGACATTCGCCCGCGACGCTGCGTGAGATTCAACAGAGGTTGCAGCAGAGAGGAATCGAGACTTGATTGGGATTGGGGTGATGACAATGAGAACAAATCAAAACATCGGTAGACTGTCGTCAAAAACGACAAATGGAAAACGCAAGATAACGCGCACCAAAAGTTCGTTGCCTCGAACAATTTCCGCCAAGCGGCTCGTGCGCGAAATGTACGGAGGCGAACCGTACGAGTATTTTGCGTTGGGCAAACATATTGTTGCGGCACCGGGTGTTTGTGGTGGGCGTCCAACCTTCAAGTACACGCGCATTCGCGTTGATTTTATTCTCGACCTTTTGGCAACGGGGCGCAGTATACAAGACCTGACGAAAAGCTACAGCTCAAGCGCGCTCACGGAAGAAGCAATCATGGAAGCGCTCGAATTGGCGCGCCACGCGTTTGTCCAAGTGATGCCTGTCGCGCGGGTGACAGCATGATTGTTTTGGATGAGGAGTTGCAAGACCCGTACATTGTGAGCGAAATCACCGCGTGGTATCCGGGCAAAGTGATTAGCGTGCGCGCATTGCGTCCACGTACAATCATCAAAGATGAAGCGATTGTGACTCTGCTCCAAGCTCTTGCCAATCCTACATTTGTAACCATCAACGTAGAGGACTTTTGGTGGGTTATGCGCGCTGACGCTAACATTTGTCTCGTTTGTATTGACTTGCCAAACGCGCGCGCATTACAGGTTCCTACTTGGTTACGAAAGTTTTTGCGACTTGATATGTTCAAAACCAAAGCGGGACGCATGGGCATTGTGGCGTTGTTGCGCGCCAAGCACATCGAATTTTATCGCGCAGACCACAAGATAAAAACAATCGAATGGACGCCATGAGTATCGGAAACCGATGACTAACGCAGAATTACCTGAAGCATTCAAACGCCTGCGCGTTGCCGCGCAGCATTGGATTGTGCCGATGGTGTACGCGATGAAACAAGAGGGCGCGACGCCGTACGAAATTCTCATCGCGTCGCTGCTTTCGGCGCGCACGCTCGATACGGTGACGACGGTTGTGTATCCCGAGCTTTTCAAATTGGCGAACACGCCGGAAAAAATGTTGCGCGTTCCCGAAGCACAAATCGAACGCGCGATTCATCGCGTCGCATTCAGCAACGCGAAAGCGAAACAGATTTTGAGTTTGTCGAAAATTTTGGTGGACACGTACGACGGACGCGTTCCCGAGACGATTGAAGAATTGGACGAACTGCCCGGCGTTGGACGCAAAATTGCAAATCTCACGGTGACGATGGCGTTCGACAAACCGGGCATCACCGTGGATACGCACGTACATCGCATTGTGAATCGCTGGGGCTATGTGCTGGCAAAAACGCCGGACGAAACAGAACGGCAGCTGCGCGAAAAATTGCCTCCCAAGTATTGGATTGAAATCAACGGCTTGCTCATTCCGCTTGGGCAAAATATCTGCCGCGCCGGTACGCCCTCGTGTACTAAATGTCCCGTGTTTGAATTTTGTGCGCGTATCGGTGTAACCAAGTTTCGCTAAAATTGTGCGTCGCGTTTTGCGGCGCGTTTGTTTTTCTGAGGGTATTGCGGTTTAATGCACATCGCTTCGCACGCATGTTTCGAGGAACAGAGATGAAATCTCGCGCACTCTTTTTGTGTATTCTTGTAGCCGGTTCATTCTTTGTCGGATGCAGTGTTCTCACGCCGCCAACGCCGACACCCACCCCCGCGCCGACGGAAACGCCAACCCCCGTTCCCACCGCGACCGCTGCGCCGACGCGTCCGCGTCCGAGCGCGACACCGGCGAACGCGCTGCCGCCTGCCATTGCGTTCGCCTTGAACAAAACGCAGAGCGCGAACAGCATGGAATTTGAATTTGAATCTGCCGTGACGATGGTGCAGGGCGGCCAAACCAAAACGATTCCCGGCTTGGCACTCAAAGGATTCGACAGCACGCTGAATCGTGACGTTTTAATTAGCGGCACCACGAGCGATACGAACGAATTCATTTCGTACCAAGTCGTCGTCGTAGGCGAAGATGTGTTTATCAAAGGTCTGGGCGGCAACGGGTTGGATGAAAAACAGTGGTATCAATTGCCGCAAGAGATGCAGGCAGGGGTGCGCCGATTGCCGACTGCGCGCGGCTTGATTTCCAGTTTCTCGCCTGAAGACGTAGGCAAAGCAGAATTTCAAGCCGCCGGCAATGAAACGCTTGACGATGAAAATTGTTCCGTGTGGTCAGCGCAAAATCCGACGTTCGCCCGGACGTTGATTGGCGTGTCCGAAGAGAGCGATTTGAGAAAACAGTTGGGTGAAATTGATGGCGCGGAATTTCAATTGTGGACGTGCGCAGACGGTTACATTCATCAGATGAAAGGGAATGTGCGCGGGCATTCGGCGCAAAACACCGCAGACACGGTCACCGTTACACTGAATTTTCAGATGAAAGATTTTAACGTCGCGCGCAAAATTGAAGCGCCAACCGGTGTGAAACCATTTCCGGTGCCCACATCGTCACAACCCCCATCCGTGCCAACACAAGCAACGGACAGTACGCCCTCAACGAGTCCAACGGCGTCAACCCCTACGGCGCCTCCGACGCAAACCCAGAGCGCGTCGCCTTCGCCGACGCCATAGCACATTGTACAAGCGGCTCTTGGATGAACCAATCTTGAAAAAAAGAACGGGCACAAATTTCTGCGCCCGTCTTGTTTATACACTTTCAAAGTCAGTGCGGATTTCGCCTCCCGCATTTTCTGCCAAACTCAACACCCCAAACTTTTTCTGCGGCGCGCCAAATTTATTCTCCTGCGCCGCGACAATTTCATCTGCCTTGTCCGTTGGCACATCCCCCATTGTCGGTCCTTCGACCCAATAATCGGTGTCCGACGCGAATTCTTTTTTCCAAACGGGCAGAATCACTTTGAGGCGTTCAATCGCATACCGACACGCCGCGAACGATTCCGCGCGATGCGGCGCGGACGTGGCAATGATGACGGATGCTTCGCCGATTTTCAAACGTCCCGTGCGATGCGCGATGGCGATGCGAACATCGCTCCAGCGTTCGTGTACTTCGGCGCCGATTTGTGCGAGCATCCGCTCCGCGAGTTCGGGATACGCTTCGTATTCCAAAAATTTTACTTGCTTGTCATGCGCGTTATCACGCACCACGCCGAGAAACGTTGCGATGCCGCCCGCGCTCGGATGCGCGACCCGCGCAACAAGCGCGTCAAGCGAAAGCGGATTGTTCGTAACAAGAAAATCGCGCGTCACGCCCGATGACGAATAGGGTTTCGTTTGTTCAATCGGTTTCGTTGGTGGTTTGGATTGCTGCGCCGATGGGAGATTGCGGCGATTGTTTCGACGTTTCGGCGGCGCAGCTTTTTGCTGCGGGGCGCGCGGCGCAAGTTTCGGTAAGCGTTCGGGCCGTTTGCCTGCCCCTCCGCTCACCGGCGGCAAAAATCCCACTTCTTCTCCGCCATTCAAGACCGTTTCGGGTTTCGCCAAACGTTGATTGACGGAGAATGCCGCGCGGATATTTGCCACGCGCGGATTTTTCGCGTTCGCCGTGTACTGGTTCCACAGCTCTTGGACAGTGATACCCGGCTCGATTTCGCGCCACTCTTCTTTGAGACCGACCCATTCGCGAAAAATCGCGAAAAATTTTACGTGTACTTTTTTCATAGTTGTTCGTTGTTAGTTGTTGGTTGTTCGTGGTTCGTCGCTTGTGAGTGGCGACTCTGGATTCGTCGTTCGTCGTTCGTCGTCCGGCGGCTGCGGCAATGGCTCGAACAACTTGCGCAGAATGAATTGAAAAAACAATCGCAGCGTCGCCAGCACGGGCGCGGCGAGAAAAACGCCCAGCACCCCTGCGAGCGACGCGCCGACAATTGTCCCCGCCAAAATAATGACGGGCGGCAGATTCACACTCGCGCCCAACACGTTCGGAACGACGACGTGATTTTCCAATTGCTGAATCCCGAAATAGGTGATGACAATAATCACCGCAAAGAGCGGCGGGTCAATCGCCCAATTCGCGGAACCTTGAAACAGCGCAATGAATACGGCGGGAAACATCGCAATAATCGGACCTATCGTCGGGACAACTTCCAAAAGTCCCGCGAGAATGCCGAGCAGCAGCGAACTGCGCACGCCGAGAATCGTCAACGCAATCGTCGTGACGGTACCGATAATGAGCGCAAGCACGACTTGGCCGCGCAAAAAGCCCGACCAAACGGCATCGAGTTCGCGCGCAATGCGGTCAAAATCGTCGTGATACGCAGGCGGCAGCGCCGCGCGGAGCCGTGCCGAGAACGTATCCGCGTCCTTGACGATATAAAACGACAACACCAAAATCACGAATACGTTAAAGATAGAGGACGCCGCGCCCGCAAGCACACGCGGCGACTGCTGGGCGAGAGAATTCAATTCCTCGCGCAGCTGCCGCGAGACCTGTACAGGGTCCAGCCCGCTCAGCCAATTCGAAACCAACGGCAATTGACTGCCGACTTGTAAAAAGCGGACGACGAGCGAATCGAAATCCTCAATCAACATCGAGACCTGACGCGCGATATTGGGTGTGATAAGAATCGCGCTTTCAATGAGGACTGCAATGAGAACGAGATAGGTGAGTGCCGCCGCCGCCGTGCGCGGCATTTTCAAACGCTGCGCGAGAAACGTCACAATCGGATTGAGCAAGTACGCGACGAGCAGCGCGAGGACGAGAACGGGAATCGTTTCGCGAATAAAGTACGCAAACAGCGCGAACGCAACGACGAGTCCAAGAACAACCCACCGCCGAACATCATACGTCCAGCGGTGGGGGGGGGTGAGATTATTCATTACTCTCACGCAACTGCGCGACTTGATGTTCTTCACGCCGTTGGGCAATGATGGAGGCGACAATCGAAACGACGAGCGTGATGCCAATGACGCCGAGTGAGACAGCAATCGGAATTTCGATGTGAATGTCAACGTACTCGAGCGCGCCCAACAGCATTTTCACGCCGACGAAACCGAGAATAAACGCCAGCCCCGTTTTGAGATAGCGAAAACTGCCCATCACGCCCGCGAGCAAAAAGTACAACGCGCGCAAACCCAAAATCGCAAACACGTTCGACGTGAACACAATAAACGGGTCCGTAGTAATGGCAAAGATTGCGGGAATCGAATCGAGCGCGAACACAACGTCGGTGGTTTCGACGACGAGCAGCACAATAAACAATGGCGTTGCCATCAGCACGCCGTTGACGCGTGTGAAAAATTTTTCGTGTTCGTACTCTTTGCTGACCGGCATGATGCGGCGAAACACATTGACAATCGGATTGTTTTCGGGATGCACGCCCGATTCGTCTTGCGTTGCCAGCTTGTACGCCGTAAAAATCAAAAACGCGCCAAATACATAAATGATCCAGTGAAAGCGCTCAATCAACGCCGCGCCGACAAAAATCAACGTGCCGCGCAGAACGAGCGCGCCGACAATGCCGAGAAACAGAACGCGATGTTGATATTTTTGCGGGACCTGAAAGTACGCAAAGATGACGACGAAAACGAAAATGTTATCAACCGACAGCGCTTTTTCGATGAGATAGCCGGTGAAAAATTCCAAACCGGCAGTCGTGCCGCGCTCATAAAACACAAATCCGTTAAACGCGAGCGAAATCCCAATCCAGAACACACTTGTCCATAATGCTTCTTTCGTCTTGATTTCGTGTGGATTCCGATTGAACACAAAGAGGTCGAGCGCGAGTAAAAAGAGGATGAGACCGCCAAAGGCGACCCATAACATTGTACTGTCGAGAACCATGACTTGCTCCTGAAACGCTGCGATGCGAAGCGCCAACAAGCATTCGTGCGCGGTTGGTGTTGGCAGGGGTAGTTCACAACACCCCGCGTAAATCTCTTGTATGAGAGGTGTTGTGTTGTAACCTTACGATATGAAAAAGATTGACGTTACGCGGTTTAATGCAATTCCAACGCGCGCCTCCATTGCATTCTACATAACCCAATGAGAATTGCAATAGGAAATCCATTATAAAAAAGCGCGCGGCACACCTACACGCCGCGCGCTTTTTTCTTTGTTCGATTACCGTCGCGGCGGACCATCGCGGCGCGGTCGGTCAAAGCCGCCGCGTCCGCCACTGCGCCCACCACCGCGGTCGCCACCACCGCGATTAAAGCCGCCGCGGTCTCCGCCACGCTCTCCATCACGGCGCGGTCCGCGAAAACCACCGCGTTCGCCGCCGCGTTCACCGCCGCCGCCGAGTTTCGGGTCGGCTTCGCGCGCTTGTTCCACTGTCCATCCTTCGAGAACCGCGCGACGCGATAAACGAATTTTTCCTTGCGCGTCAATGTCCGTAATCATCACCATCACGTCGTCGCCTTCTTTGACGACATCGCGCGGGTCTTTGACTTGATAGTCCGCCAGCTGCGAAACATGCACGAGCCCATCAATCCCCGGCGCAATTTCGACAAACACGCCAAATTCGGCGAGCCGCACGACTTTGCCCGTATAAATCGAACCGAGTTTCGGCGATTCCGTCATCGCGCGAATGCGTTCCATCACACTTGCGGTGCCTTCGCCGTTCACGCCGGAAATGAAAACGGTGCCGTCTTCTTCCACATCAATTTTGACATCGAACTCTTCTTGCAGCCCGCGAATCGTTTTGCCGCCGGGTCCAATGAGCGCGCCGATTTTTTCCTGGTCAATCTTGATGGTCTGAATGCGCGGCGCGTATTGCGACAATTCTTTACGCGGCTCGGGAATTGCATTCGTAATCGTTTCCAAAATGTGCAGCCGCGCGGTTTTTGCTTGCGCGAGCGCTTCTCTCAAAATCGAAGGGGCGACTCCCTGCAATTTTAAATCGAGTTGGAGCGCGGTGATGCCCATGCTCGTACCCGCGACTTTGAAATCCATGTCGCCGAGGCCGTCTTCCATTCCCAGAATGTCGGTGAGAATGGCGTGCCGGTCTCCTTCGGTGATGAGACCCATCGCGATTCCCGCAACGGGCGCGCTGATGGGAACACCCGCGTCCATCAACGCGAGCGTGGAACCGCACACACTCGCCATTGACGTTGAACCGTTCGACGACAGCACTTCCGAGACAAGACGAATGGTGTACGGAAATTCATCTTCGGTGGGAATGACGGAAACGAGCGCGCGTTCGGCGAGCGCGCCGTGTCCAATTTCGCGGCGTCCGGGTCCGCGCATCGGACGCGCTTCGCCGACAGAGTACGGCGGAAAATTATAGTGATGCAGGTAGCGTTTGGAATCTTCGGGTTCGAGCGTATCAATTTTTTGTCCTTCGCTCGGCATCCCAAGAGTCGCAATCGTCAACACTTGCGTTTCGCCGCGTTGGAACAATCCCGAACCGTGTGCGCGTGGCAAGAGACCCACTTCGGCGGAAAGCGGACGCACCGTTTTCGTATCGCGTCCGTCCACGCGTTTGTTTTCGTTGAGAATCATCGCGCGCAGTTGATTTTTTATTTCCGACTCGACGGCGGTGGCCACTTGCGCGGGAACATACGCTTCGCCCGCTTCCGCGACGATTTCTGCCGTGACCGCATCGAGTTGGTCATTGCGTTCCGATTTGCCATAGCCGCTTGAAAGAATGGTTTCGATGCGCGTCGAAATTTTGTCGTGAACAAATTGTTTCACTTCGTCGCTCACGGTAAACAGCGGCACGGTCGTTTTTGCTTTGCCGATTTCCGCGCGCATTTGTTCTTGCAAATCAAGCAATGGTTGAAAGGCTTGATGTCCCGCGTAAATCGCTTCGAGCATCAATTCTTCGGTGACTTCGGACGCGCCCGCCTCAATCATAATCACCGCGTCGCGCGTGCCCGCCAAACGCAAATCGAGAATGGACTGTTCCATTTGGGAAACGGTGGGATTCATCACGAAACGTCCGTCCACATACCCGACGCGCACCGCGCCGACGGGTCCGTGAAACGGAATATCGCTGATGGTCAATGCCGCACTCGCGCCGACGATGGACATGATGTCAATGAAATGTTCCTGGTCGGCGGAAAGCGCGGTCATGACGATTTGCACATCGTTTCGCATTCCTTTGGGGAACAACGGACGGAGCGGACGGTCCGTCAAGCGGCAAATGAGAATCGCGTTTTCGGATGCTTTGCCTTCGCGTTTGAAAAACGAGCCGGGGATTTTGCCTGCGGCGTAGAGACGTTCTTCGTAATCTACGGTGAGTGGAAAAAAGTCAGTGCCTTCGCGCGGTTTTGGCGACATCGTCGCGGTGGACAAAATGAGTGTGTCCGCCACGCGCACCGTCACCGCGCCGTTCGCTTGAAACGCCAAACGTCCGGCTTCAACCGTAATTTCATCCTCGCCGATTTTGGCAGAGTAGGTATGGGTGTGATGTGACATAAAAAGAAAAACCTCCAAAGGTTTTAGTCGTTAGATATTAGTCATTAGACCTTAGTCAGGGTTTGACTAACGACTAGCGACTAGTGACTAGCGACTTGATTTCCCGTCGGAGGTCAGGAGCTGGAAGTTGGAGGTTTGGATGTTAGAGGCTTTGCGCTGGGGTTCAGCCCAAAGTGTTGGGAGCTAGAAATTGGAGGTTGGAGTTTGGAAGTTGGAGGTCGGAAGTTAAAAGTTGGACTGAATCCAACATCTCACTTCGAACATCTAACTTCCAATTTCTAATCTACAGTTTCCAGATTCCAACATCAAATTTCCAATTTCCAAATCCTGTACGCGGCGACGAGGCGTGTTTATAATGATACGTTGCAGCGCGGTTCGCTGCATCAAGCGCGAAAAATGTAGAGACGTTACAGCGTAACGTCTCTACATTTTGGTTTGTCACGCTTATTTCCGCAAGCCCAGTTTGTCAATGATTTGTTTGTAACGGGTTGCGTCTTTTTTCGAGAGATAGGTCAAGTGGCGGCGGCGTTCCCCTACCATCTTGAGCAAGCCGCGACGCGAATGATTGTCGTGCTTGTGCGCCTTGAGATGTTCGACCAATTGATTGATGCGTGTGGTAAGCAAGGCGACTTGGACTTCAGGGGACCCGGTATCGGTGGTATGAATGTGATACTGTCCCACAATGGCGGTTTTTTCCGCCTTTTTGAGCGACATTCACTGCTCCTCTAGTGAAAGAACGGCGGAACGTGCGCCGCCGTCTCTGTTCCTATTCCTAACTTGAATTGGCAGGATTATAGCACCGAGAGGCGTTTTCTCAAAATTGACCGCACCCATTGACCATTCAGGCGTTTTTTGAACGTATTGATACAGCGCCCCACGCCAAGCCGCAAGTGCAAGAAACAAGTTGCTTTGCGCCTTCGCGTGAGGTTTATTTCAACGCCTTGCGCGCCGCCAGCCGCCCCAATTTAATCGCAATGTTTGCGCCGGGGACGAACGTGCCGACGACATCCGAACCGATGTCGAACAAATCGTCGTTTTCAAGAACGTCGGTGATTTGCCGTTTGATTTGTCCGGCTTCGGCGCGCAGTTCGCCGGTTAACGCGTCAAATTCCACCACCTGGCGCTTGTCGCGACTCTCCCACACGAATTCAAACGCGTACACGGGACGCAAATACAAAATCACCTTGTCCACTTGGATGCGCTGTTCGTAAATCTTGTCCGCCTGAATCGTTTTCATCAGCGCTTGCGTCAGCTTGCCGACGAGAAAGGAGCTTCGCACTTCCGGCAAAACAACCAGCGTATCATGGGTCCGCAGCGTTTCGAGATTTTCGACCTGGCGCGGAGTGAACGACAGATATTTTCGAAAATCGCGCTCGTGTCCGTGCTGCGGTTCGAGCATCAGTTCTTGCGCGAGTTCCTCTTGACAATGCTCCATCGCTTCGAGCTGAAACGCGCGTTTCTCGACCGCGTGTTCCTTTTCGTAAATGGTCACCGTATGCACTTCGGGCGCGACGGGGACCTCGTAACGATGGCGACGGTCATATTTGTACACTGCGCGGGCGGACCCGTACCAAAACGGCTCGTAGCGTTTCTGCGTTTCCGCAATTTTGATTTCGTCGGGTTTGGGGCGCTGCAAAAATTTTGCGACTTGGCCGAACGCATCCACGCGTTTCGCCAGCGCGCGTTCGAGAATTGTTTCTTCGGTAAAGGGCGCGACGAGTTCGAGAATTTTTTCTTCGTCAATTGTAATATCCATACGCTTTCCCCTCATCACGTGCGTTGTGCGCGACGACGAAGCAGAATAAAACCGAGCGTGAGGATTGCAGCAAGCACTGCGCCAATCGCGAGTAACGCGTTGCGTCCAATCAAAATGTTTTCACTCGCATTCGGCGAGGCGAGTATCGGCGCGGGCTGGTCTTGTCCCAACGCGGTATTGGGCGCGGTGGCGGGACCGGGCGTTTGCGTAAAGTCAAACACATTCGCCAAATCGTTCGCGTTCGCGTCGCGCGTCGCAAGCGGCGGCAAATTCCAGCGTGTCTCGATAAATTTCAAAAGCGATGTCGTGTCGTAAAAGGTGTGGTCAACGAATCCTTTTTTCGCCCACGGTGAAATGACGAGCAATGGCACGCGTCCGCCCGGACCCCAGCGGTCAATTTTCGGCGGCGGCACATGGTCGTACCATCCGCCGTAATCGTCATACGTGATAAAGACGACGGTGTCTTGCCAATACTTGGACAACTGCAACGCTTGAATCCACAACACGGCGTGTTGTTCCGCTTGTTCCACAATTGAATAGCCGGGATGTTCGTCGAACGCGGGGTCGGGTTTGATAATCGAAACAGCGGGCAAATTGCCGTTGATTAAATCCGGCACAAAGAAATCGGAATCGCGTAAATGTTCGCGTCCGGGCATTCCCGGTCCGTACGGTTTGAAATAAACGTGTGACGAAAGCGGCGGTTCCGCGATGAACGGCACGGGATTCTCCGCGCGCCCGTCAATGTAATCTTGCCAGCCGCCGAGATATTCGTACCACGAAATTCCCGCCGCGCTCAAACGGTCGCCAATCGTTGGAAAGTCAGACGGCGGCAGACGCTGCTCGTCGGGCAAACTGCTGTGCGGTGGATAAAAGGAATCAACGCCTGTGTTTATCGCATAGCCGTCAGGGGACACGATGCCCATTTCGCCGGTCGTGTCCCCAATCAAATTTCCTTGCGCGTCATACACAGGATTGGCGATAAATTCTTTGGGCGCGTTTTCCCAACGCGGCGTGCACGCGCACACGAGCCACATGTGATTGAGCCACGAGCCGCCGAACGCGGCAGTAAAAAAATTATCCGCAAACGTGAAGTCGCGCGCGTAGGGGAACAGCGGCAGTTTGGTGGTGTCATAATAGCCCATCGTTTGCGCGCCCACATCCGTCCACGCGACAAATTTATTCATCGCGCCGGTGCAAGGCGTCGCGTCTTTGAGGCAGGGCGCTTCGAGCGGCGCGGGCGCGTTCAAATTCATTTGCAGTTGATGATGATAAAAACGATGCAGCGGTGTGCCGAGCAGCACATTGTTCGGAATAACGTCGTCAATCAAAAATGGTTTGTTGGGAATATCTTTGGGAAAGCGCGGGTCGGGCAGCCCGGGCGCGGTATCAATGGGAGCGCCAAAGCCCGCGTACCGAAGGCTGACTTTGACGGAAGGCAGCGTTTCGTACGGCTTGTCGTTTTGGTCGAGCTGCGTAATCGCGCCGCCGGGCGAGTTGATGCCGTTCACGCCGGGCAGCAAACTGTACAAATTGTCCGTCGTGTGATTTTCGAGATAGAGAATGATGACGTGCTTGATTTTTTCAAACTTGTTGCCCTGCGCCTGCGCGAGCGGCGCGGGGGCGAGCGTAACGAGAACGAGGGAAATTAGTACGAGCGCGAGGATGTGGAGGGTTCGTTTCATGTCGAGATTTTAGCACGAGCGGATTACATCGTGCAACCGCAGGCGAATCGAATTCGCGTCAACAACAACACAAAACGTCCCTACGGACATTTCCGGGCGTTCAACTGCGTTTGCGCGCGTTTGCGCGTTGACAAATCGGACGCGCCCCTTTACACTCGCCGCGCAGGAGAACCCATGAACAATTCATTTCCCGCCGTCACACACATTTATCAAAATCATCATCTCGATAGTACGCGTTGGAATCGCTTTCAGCCGCGCGCGGACGATATTGTGATTTCCACTTCGTACAAATCGGGAACGACGTGGACGCAAGGCATTTTGCGGCAATTGATTTTTTTGAATCAAGAGACCAAGCCGACGATTGACGATGTTTCGCCGTGGCTCGACCGCAATCGCCGCCCGCTCGAAGAAGTGATTGCTGAAATTGAGGCGCAGACGCATCGCCGCTTTATCAAAACACATTTGCCGCTCGACGGGTTGCCCTTTTTTCCACAAGTGAAATATATCGTCGTCGCGCGCGATGCGCGGGATGTGGCAATGTCGTTGTGGAATCATTACTCGAACTATACGGACGCCATCTATGAGAGTTTGAACAATGCGCCGAACCGCGTCGGTCCGCCGTTCCCGCGCGCCCCGGAAGATTTTCACGAATTTTTTCGGGATTGGATGACGCGCAGTTGGTTCGAATGGGAGAGCGAAGGGTATCCGTACTGGGGCAATCTGCACCACACCGCGACGTGGTGGGCATACCGCGATTTGGAAAATATGTTGTTTGTCCATTTCGCCGACCTGCTCGCGAATCTCCCAAGCGAAATTCAACGCATTGCAAAATTTCTAGACCTTGCGGTTTCCGACGATGACGTGCAGCGCATCGCGCAAAAAGTGACGCTCGCCGAAATGCGCGCGGAAGCAAAACAAGACGACGCGGGCTGGGCGGAATCGTTCAAAGGCGGCGCAGCCACTTTTTTCTTTCAAGGCATCAACGGACGCTGGCAAGGAATTTTGTCGGACGAGGAACTCGCGCTGTATAAAGACGCGATGGCGCGCGTGCTGACGCGGGAGGCGGGGAGGTGGTTGGAACGCGAGTGAGAGGTGTAAGTTCAATAATCATCGCCGATTGTCGGGCGGCAAAGTATATGATGGAATTCGATTGCATGCAGGAAACAAATCAGGTGAAACCTGAATCACGCGGTTGAATTAACTATTAGAGTCCAGTTTCGTACTTAAATCCATCTGCACTTCATATCCTAATTGGGTGATTCTCCAAATCTCATTGTCATTTAGAAGTGAATCAAAGAATGCGTACGATTCGCGCGCTTCCTCTATCGCATGCTTATCAGCATATATTGCGTTAAAGTCATCAATCTTTGCATTTACGATTTCTAATGTAGAAAGATAAGAACGAAATCGCGGATCATCCGCAGGAAATCTATCTCTCCAATGCGAAGCCAACTCGCCGGCAGCATCGGCTGTCAGGCGGCGTAAGGGCAAATCCAAATGGCCGTACGGAAATGTATGAAGCCTGATTGAACCCCAAGCATTTATAATCTGCAAATTGTCTTCTAATTCTCGCAGAAGATTGAAGCAGGTTCGCCTGTATGTCCATCTCGAAATGCAACGTTCAATAAACGATTGATCGTCTACTAAGCCCAACCACTTTCTTAAGTGTACAAGAACAACCAAACGAATGACATCACTTTCGACAAAATTTAGCTCGCCTGCTAGTCCGACTGTTAACTTTACTGGTTTCTCAAAATCACCGTCTTCGTGAAACTTATTAAACCGATATTGAACTCCGCTTACCGTAGGGAAAGCCAGTCTGAAATCATCTATACGCTCCATAGGCGGAGCGTAGTCGACCGTATGGGTATAACGATTTCGAATATCGAACAAGTACTTGGCGATGCGCGCACATCTTTCGTCGACTGTAGTTGCGCGCCATTGTTGGATACGATACGACTCAAACATTGTCAAATCACCATCTCGAATAAAATAGATATCTGCAAGCCATCCTCTCATCCAAGCAGGAAGATCAAAAATCACTCTGCTGAACGCGCGCCTAACTCCATATTCTCTAAAGTAATTCTCCAAAAGAGTATCAATCCAACCCTTGAGCTTTGTTAAAGTAGTTGCCTCAGAGGTGGATTGGGTCAGCGTGGCTACAAGTCCATTGTGATCTGGTGACCGCGATAATCCTTTTATCTCACCAAGCAAATATTCATGAAATTCCTTATAGGTTTTGTCTTTACCTGCGGCGACATCAATACACGTTGCAGTTAGATAAGTTGAAAGTCTGCCAATCTGATATTCAGCTTGCGTTTGCGCTCGATCCATATCTTGGGATTGGAGAACCAAAATTCGGCTTTCACGAATCTGCTCTATAAATCGCAAGCGAAGACAAATGCCATAAAGCCTTTCAAAGAGGATTTGATTTTCATCACGCAACTTTTTTAGACGACGCGCAAAATCAACAAGATCATTTCCCTCACAAAGAACTCGAGGCGCAAATGAAAGTAGTAACTGAACTTCTTCATTGCTCAAACCTTGGGGTTTAGGTTGATTGTTTTGCTCTTCCATATTCCGAGAACTCGGGGTTGTTCTTTATTGGAAACACGCTATATACCGAATCATGTCTCAACTAATCTCGACAATGAGCGAGTGCCGTCTCCTCCACTCCCACACCGCCACCGCCAGCGCGTGCGTCACATTCATCGAACCGTTCACGCCAAAGCGGACGCGTTGAAACCTTACCTACCATCCCATCGGTTTAGAGAATGTGCCTTGTGCGTCAGTCAATGTTGTTGGAAACTGACATTTCGAGAGAACCCCTGCACGAATCTGTTTCACAAATTTCACATGCGGTAATAGCGTGACACTTGGATGTTTGTGCGGATTGAGCAAGCCGACCGGTTTGCCCAAGGTTCGCGTTACTACTTGAATTGGCATCAATAGGTCAGAATCGTTCGAGACAATGATGGCAACTTCATAATCGTTGTTGAATCCATCCACGAGTAATTCCGTCGCGAGATTTACGTCCGAACCCTTTTCTTCGGTCTTGATGACACGCGCGAATCCTGTCTGCGGTGGCGCGAGCGGCATCATGATTTCGTGAGTGAGAAATGTTCCGAGTGTGATGGAGAGATTGGGAATAGTTCGCAATGCGCGCAAAAATGCTTGTTGACGCGCAGGTTGGTCGGGGTCATTTGGGCGCGGACCAACCAACGCGGTAAAGTACTTGATGCGGTTAATGTCGTCATGAGGCAAAAGCAAACGGCACATCGCGGCAACATTTAACCAACGATACGGCGTGCCTCTGATTGCGCCATAATAGAGATTAAACCCGTCAATATAAACGTTTGCTTTCATAGGGGCGAAACACAGAAGCCGCTACGCTTGCGCGAGCGGCTTCGTACCCTTTCGCGGCATTCGATTACGAATGCACGCTACTTGGGGGGATATGCTGACATTATCGCCAAAGATGACGATGCTGTCAAACGCCACTTGATGCAATCAAACAAATTCATCTTACTTGTGTTTTGCGGGCGCTCCATCCTTCATCACGCACAAGCAAACAAAGCCGAATATTGCCTCCTCCACTCAAACACCGCCACCGCCAGCGGATGAACCACATTCATCGAGCCGTTCACGCCGTACATCGGGATATGCACCGCGCGTTCACACACGCGTAAAATTTCGGCGGGGATGCCATGTTGTTCACTGCCGACGACGAGCGCGCATTGTTCTGGTAATTCCGTTTCAAACAAATTTGTCGAGCGCGTAGTGAGTTCAACTGCGAGCAATGGTTGGAGTGACGCGGCGTGCTTTTGCAAAAACGTTTCCGCGTCACAAATTTCCCAAGGAACAAATGTGTCCGCATTGCGCGCCGTCTTGCGAATGCGCGCTTGAATTGGTTCTTGTTCGTTGACAAACACAACGCGCGATGCGCCCGCCGCGTCTGCCAAACGCAGCGCCATCCCCAGATTTTCCGGCACGCGCAAATCAACCGCAACGATTGCAGGTCCCGTGGGAATGTTTGCCGTCTCGCGGAATTGTTTTTGGCGTTCGTATAACGTCTTGCTATCTAGTTGTTTCCCTGCGCCGTTGCCGTTATTCATACGAACAATTGCTCAAGACACCTTGAAAATTATTTGCCGACGATTGACTCGAGTGCCGTCACCAATGGCGGCAGGTCATCTTGAATGATTCGCCACAGAATACCCAAGTCAACCGAGTCGTATCCGTGAATCAGGCGATTCCGCAAACCGACAATTTGCGCCCAAGGAATTTCCGGATGCGCTTTTTGTTCTTCCGTTGAAATGTGACCCGCAGCTTCGCCAATCACTTCCAAAGCACGCACGAGCGCATATGTGCGAATCCAGTCTGTATCAAGGTCCGATTCTTTGATATTGCCTGCTAACTCGCGCGCCTTGAGTGCATTTTCAAGCATGTGCTGATAACGCACAAATGGGTCACTTTTGCTCATAAATCGTCTGCGCCTCACGCACAACTCGGTCCCGAAAGTACGGACTCAAAAATCCTTTTGTATTCAAATCCACTTGGCGCCCCAAGAGGCGCGACAATTCATCCTGCATTGCAAAAAATTTCAGCCCCGGAGTGTGTTCGGGCTCAAATTCGACCAGAATGTCCAAATCGCTGTCGGGCGAAAAATCTGCGCGCAACGCCGAGCCGAAAATCGAAAATTTGCGAATGTGATTCCGTTGGCTAAATTCTCGAATCAATTCACGGTCAAGTGAAATTGTTGGTGTGAGCATGATGCAAAATTATATCACCAAAAAAACTGCCGCTCGCTGCCAAGCCGTAGTTTGGCAAAGCGAACGGCAGTTCCCGTATTTCCCTCATTTCCTTTGCACGCCACTATCGCGCGAACGCATCATCGCACTATTCTTCCAGCGTCGAAGTATCCCCTTCCGGTAATCCCTGCGCGCGCGCCTTTAGCACACGCCGCATAATTTTCCCCGAACGCGTTTTTGGCAGTTTCGCCATGAAATAAATTTTTTCCGGTTTCGCAATCGGCGACAACACATTCGCGACGTGCTGCACCAAATCTTTTTCGAGTTGTTCCGATTCTTGATAACCCGCGCGCAAGAGAACGAACGCGTGAATGCCTTGCCCTTTGATTTCGTGCGGCAGACCGATGACTGCCGCTTCTGCCACCGCCGCGTTGGAAACGAGCGCGCTTTCCACTTCCGCCGTGCCGAGCCGATGCCCCGAAACATTCAACACATCGTCCACGCGTCCGATAATCCAAAAATATCCGTCCTCATCGCGCCGCGCGCTGTCACCCGCAAGATACATGCCCGGATATTTGCCCCAATACAATCTCTCATAGCGTTCATCATCGCCGTACAACGTTCGCAGCATCGAGGGCCACGGACGTTTCAACACCAAATATCCTTCTTCATTCGCCGCAACCGATTCACCAACTTCGTTCACCACATCCGCTTCGTACGTGAAAAATGGTTTTGTGCCCGAACCCGGTTTCAATGGAAGCGCAGGCACCGGCGTAATCATGAACGCGCCCGTTTCCGTTTGCCACCACGTATCCATGATGGGACATTTTTCGTGACCGATATGTTTGAAATACCAACGCCACGCTTCGGGATTAATCGGTTCGCCGACGGAACCGAGCAGACGCAGTGACGACAAATCATGTTTTGCCGGATGCGCTTCGCCCTGCCGCATGAACGCGCGAATCGCGGTGGGCGCGGTGTACAAAATTGTCAATTTGTATTTGTCAATCAAACTCCACCAACGGTCGGGCGCGGGAAACATCGGCGCGCCTTCGTACATGAAACTCGTCGCACCGAGAATCAACGGCGCGTACACAATGTACGAATGTCCCGTCACCCAACCGGGGTCGGCGGCGCACCACCAACGGTCATTTTCTTGAATATCAAACACATATTTCAACGTCGTCGCCGTGCCGACCATGTAACCGCCGTGCGTGTGCAAAATCGCTTTCGGTTTTCCTGTCGAGCCGCTCGTGTACAAAATATAGAGCGGCGTTTCCGCATCCAGTTTTTCCGTTTCACATTCCGCGCTCGCGGTTTCCATCGCTTCGTGGTACCACACATCGCGTGCCGCGTTCCAATTCACATTGTTCCCAACACGTTTCACCACCACGACATGCTCGATACTTGGCGATTGCGCGACGGCTTCATCCGCGATTTTTTTCAATTCAATCACTTTGCCGTTCAACCAATTGCCGTCCTGCGTAATCAACACTTTCGACTGCGAATCGTCAATGCGTCCCGCGAGCGCAGGCACGCTGAATCCGCCAAACACCACCGAATGAATCGCGCCGAGTTTCGCGCACGCGAGCATCGCGACGACGATTTCGGGAATGCGTCCCATGTAAATCGTCACGCGGTCACCCTTCACCACGCCGAGCGATTTCAACACATTCGCAAATTGATTGACCTCGCCGTACAACTCGCCGTATGTAATTTCGCGCGAGTCGCCGGGTTCACCTTCCCAATAGTATGCGATTTTATTTTTCCGTTCCGTGTCTTGATGACGGTCGAGCGCGTTATGCACAATGTTCACTTGCGCGTTCGTGAACCATTTGAAAAAGGGTTTGTTGGAATCGTCGAGAACCTTGTCCCATTTGGAATACCATTCGTATTCCTTCGCGCGCTGTTCCCAAAATTCCAACGGATGCTCGTACGCCCACTGGTACAATTCGTCAATGTTCTGAACATTCGCGTTTTGTACGACTTGCTCGGATGGATAATACACTTCGCCGTGTAATTCGTGGTGGCTCATGAATTGACTCCTCGTAGAGTTTGGTATGTGATATGCAATCCATTGAACTTGCAATAGCATGACACACATGCTACGATACAATTGGGATTGTTTCCTTCAAAGACGCTGGCTCGGAAGATATTTTCAATGGCAAGAACACCAAAACCGCGCGCAAAACGTTGCCCGTCATTCTTTGGCAAGTGGCAGCGCGCAAGTTAGACCAGTTGGATTCTGTCACACGTCTGGACGAGTTGCGTGTTCCCCCCGGCAATCAGTTAGAAGCATTGGGGGGCGACCTCAAAGGACAACACAGTATTCGCATCAATCAACAATATCGAGTTTGTTTTGTCTGGACAAATGACGGTCCCAAGCAGGTAGAGATTGTAGACTATCACTGATAGTGAACTATTGCTGAAAGTGAAATCGAGTATGATTCGTATTCCAACCCATCGCGCGCCCACGCATCCGGGCGAAATGTTACTTGAAGAATTTTTGAATCCGATGCAATTGACCCAGCGCGATTTGGCAGATGCCATTCACGTTCCCTATCAACGCATCAACGAAATTGTCAACGCGCGTCGCGGCGTTACTGCCAGCACCGCTTTGCGTCTTGCCAAATTTTTCGGCAACACCCCCGACTTTTGGCTGAATCTCCAATTGCGTTGGGACTTGTATCACGCGCAGCAAGCCGAAAACGCAACCCTCAAGAAAATTCACCCGCACGCGCCAACGCTGGCGTGACGTTTTACGTTTCACGCATAGGGCAAGCACAAGGCATGCCCCTACGTCAAAATATCCGCGCGCAATTCTTGTGCCGCGTGCCGCGCTTCTTCCACGCTCGCTTCGTCTTCAATCGTCGTAATGTCGCCGGGGTCGCGTTCGAGAACCACCGCTTTCAACACGCGGCGCATAATTTTGCCCGAACGCGTTTTCGGTAGCATCGGCACAAAATGCAATTCGCCAATCACCGCGATCGGTCCAAATTCCCCGCGCACCGTTTCCAACAATTCATGACGCAGCGCGTCCGAAGCACTGTGTCCCGCTTTCAACACCACAAACGCCGCAATGACTTCACCGCGCAATTCGTCGGGGCGACCGGTGACGCCCGCTTCCGCGACGGCGGGATGTTTCAAGAACGCGGTTTCCACTTCAATCGTGCCGAGACGATGCGCGGCGATTTTGATAATTTCATCCGCGCGTCCGGCGAACCACACATAACCGTCGTCGTCCATCTGCGCGGAATCACCGCTCCAATACATCAGCTTGCCCGGAATGCGTCCCCAATAATCCGCGCCGTAGCGTTCCGTTTCGCCCCACAACATTGGCGTCAAGCCGGGGAACGGGCGCGTAATGACCATGATGCCTTTTTCGTTCGGCGGCAGCGGCTCGCCTTCAGGGGAAACAATCTGCGCTTCAATGCCCGGCATCGGAATCGTCGCCGAACCCGGTTTAATCGGCATCATCGCAACACCGTACGGATTTGCAAAAACGGGACCGCCCGTTTCCGTTTGCCACATGTGGTCAATCACGGGAACGTGGTCATCAAAGACTTTTTTCTGCAGCCACGCCCACGCGGGCGCATTGAGAACTTCACCCGCGCAAAAAACTTTTTTGATAGAGGACTTGTCGTACTTGCGCGTAATGTCCTCGCCGTACCGCATCAACAAACGCGCGGCAGTCGGCGAGGTGAAAATTCCCGTTACGCGAAATTCTTCCACTATCTTCCACAATGTTTCGGGCGTTGGATAATCAATCGAACCTTCATACGCCATAGACGCGCAGCCGAGAATCAACGGCGCGTACACGGTGTACGCGTGTCCGACTGCCCAACCAATATCCGACGTTGCCCACCACACATCGTCCGCGTTCAAATCGAAAACCCACTTGCCCATGTTGACGGTATGCACTTGATACCCGCCGTGCATGTGAACGACGAGTTTCGGACGCGCGGTTGTGCCGCTTGTCGCGAGAATGTACAATGGCTCGTTCGATTCCAGCACCTCGTGCGCGCTGCTTTGTCCTTTGCCTTTTTCCAAAAACTCTTCCCACGATAAATCCCTCTTCTCCCCTCTCCCGTTTTTGGGAGAGGGGTTGGGGGTGAGGGGCGGGTCGGGGGTGAGGGTGCGCGACAAAACAATCGCGTGTTCGATACTCGACACATTCATATCAAGCGCGGCGTCGAGCAAACCTTTTAACGGAACATCTTTGCCTTTGCGATAAATTACGTCCGTCGCAAAAATCAATTTCGATTCACTCGCGCGTATTCTGTCGGCGAGCGCGCCCGAGCCAAAACCCGCAAACACGCACAGATGAATCGCGCCGATGCGCGCGCACGCCAGCATGAGCATAATCGCTTCGGGCATCGTCGGCATGTAAATGGTGATGCGGTCCCCTTTTTGAATCCCCAACCCGCGCAGCGCTGCCGCGACGCCTTCCACATGATACAAGAGTTGCGCGTACGTAAAGACGCGGCGTTCGCCGCGTTCATTCGCGTAAATCAGCGCGGTGCGTCCGCCGTGCCCGTTTTGTACATGCGCGTCGAGTGCGTTGTACGCCGCGTTCGTTTCTCCGCCGACAAACCATTGGAATGTCGGCGCGTTCCATTCCAGAGTTTTATCCCATGTTTTGAACCATGGAACATTCTGCGCGGCATCACTCCAAAATTTTTCAGGATTGCTGCGCGCATCGTCAATCATTTTGCGAACCGCGGGGTTTATCAGGTCCATCATTGGCTCCTGTCTGCAAAATAAAGCCGGAAACATGTTTCGACTCAATGTCTAGAGTGTTCCGGCAGTGGCGCATAAGCGGCATTTTCCAGAGGTGGGGAACGCCGCAGCAGCCACGCGAGAATCGGCGGCGTGACGAGCGTCGAAAGAATCACCATGATGACGATGATGGAAAACACCTCGTCATTCACTACGCCCAACGCGCGCCCCGTCGCGGCAAAAATGAGACCGACTTCGCCGCGCGGAATCATGCCAACGCCGACAATAATTTTTTGCACGCGTCCTGCCACCAAGCCCGCCGCGATTTTGCCAATGAACGCGACTGCTGTCACTGCCAACGCAATCAACAACACATTGAGATTAAACAACGCGTCGAGCCGCACGTCCATCCCCGTCAACAAAAAGAAAATCGGCACAAGCAAGAATCCAATCGGTTCGAGCAAATCTTGAATGTGGCGGGCACTGTGCTTTTTGATAATTTCGTCGAACCGGGCGCGGTTGATTTGTGGCACGCGTGCCAACTCGTGACGAACCTCTTTCACAATTTCCGGTTCGTTGAAATCTTGGAAATGCACGGGGTCAAGCACGAGTCCCGCCGCGAACGCGCCGACAATCGGCGCGAGTCCGATTTCGTGCGCGACAAACGCCATCACCAATCCGAACGAGAGCGCGACGGTGAACTTCATCCCGGTGCCGGTGTGAACGCGCGAAAAAAACCACCCGACGCGCGGCGCAAGCAATTGCCCCAGCACAATCGCGCCGACGAGAAACGCCATCGCCTTGAACGTAATGAACGCAATCGTTTCAAAACTTACCGTGCCTGCGGTGACGATGGCGGAAACGACTGCGAGCAGAATCAAACCCAACACGTCGTCAATCACCGCCGCGCCCAAAACAATTTGCGCTTCGGACGTTTGCAATTTACCCAAATCGCGAAACACGCGCGCGGTGATGCCGACCGAAGTCGCCGTCAATGTCGCGCCGATAAAGAGATACGCGTTTTGTGATAAACCGGGCAAGAGCGCCGGTCCAACGAGGAGGGTCCCGAACGCGAACGGCAGGACGACGCCGACACATGCGACGAGCAGCGCGCGCCCACCCACGCGCCGCATCTCTTGGATATTGGATTCAAGTCCGACCTGGAACAAGAGAATGACGACGCCGAGTTCCGCGAGAAAACGAATGTACGGGTTTGTTTTAATCGGTTCAAAAAAGGGAATGCCGACGAGATACAAATTGCCGAGCAAAACGCCCGCGACAAGTTCGCCCAACACCGCCGGTTGCCCGATGCGTTCGACAAACGCGGCGAGTTTCGACAAGACGAGAACGATGACAATGTACAAAAACGTGCGCGCGAAACTCGCGACGTCGTTTTCGCCTTGCGCCGCCTGCGCCGTCGGCGCAAACAAGACGAGAACGACAAAGGCAATCAACAAGGCGCGTGAAAATTTTTTCATGATGAGAATGACATGGCATAGTAACGACTCGAGTCGTTCTAGCGACAGACAAGCGCGAGTGAGCGAAATTCTTGGTACACGTCACCCGGCACCTTTGCCTTTCGAGAAGGAACCTCGCGGTTTTTTCTGCATCATGCCTGTTGTGAATGCAGCGCGCGCATTGTAGAATAACTTGACCGCGCGCGTCAAACGGAATCGAAAAAGAGAGGCGGAGTTTTCACCCCGCCTCTGGTTTCCTACACTTATTCCGCCGGGGCGGGCACTGCGCCACCCACCGGTTGTTTCGTCACAACCTTGCCCATTTCTTCATCATCTTCGGTCGGATGCCGCAGGTGGTCCACCAACTCTTGAATCTCTTTGGATGGTTCTTGCGTCAGCAGACTGACGCCGATGGTGAGCGCAAAGTTCGTAATCAAACCGAACAAGCCCGCGCCGAGATGCGAAATGCCCAACACGTTGAACGCGGGATTAAAATAATTCGTTGCCATGTAAAAGATGGTGACGGTGAGACCGCCGACAATGCCCGCGATTGCGCCCGCTCCGTTGGCGCGCCGCCAGAAAATTCCCAAAAAGACGATTGGGAAAAATGACGCCGCCGCGAGCGAAAACGCCCATGCCACCATCTGGGCAATTAGGGCGAGACGCGGCATCGCAAACAATGCCGCCATCGCCGCGGCAACGACAACCATCCCTTTGCCGAGACGCATGCGCGTTTGTGCCGACGCGTTCGGACGCAGGATGCGATAGTACACATCATGCGCGACCGCCGATGCAATGACCACGAGCAAGCCGTCGGCGGTGGACAATGCCGCCGCAAGACCGCCCGCCGCGACGAGCGCCGCAATCGTGTACGGCAAGCCCGCAATTTCCGGCGTGGACAATACAATCAAGTCCGGGTTGATGACCAATTCGGAAAATTGAAGCACGCCGTCTTTGTTCGCGTCGTTGATGGTGAGCAAACCCGTGCGGCTAAAGTTTGCCACCCACGGCAAGGGGTTGCCGCTGTTATCCAACACCGTCGGAATTTGTTTGCCGCCCGACTCGACGGTGCCGATTTTCAACCCCACGACATTCTGCAAAATTTCCCACCGCGAAAACGCCGCGTACGCGGGCGCCGTAAAGTACAGCAAAAAGATAAAGAACAGCGCCCAGCCCACACTCAAGCGACTTTGCTTGACGCTCGGCACGGTATAGAACCGAATCAAGATGTGCGGCAAACCCGCCGTTCCCAACATCAAACACAACGTCAACGCGAGAAAATCCCACGGCTGATTGCGCCAATCGCCCAAGCCCGGATTCGTTTGAGTCGGAATGGTGACCGGAGCCGGTTCCGCCAATTGCAGACCGAATTGTGTATTGATCTGTTTCACTGCCGCAACAGCAGAGGCGTTGCTCAACGGTTCGTTGTACGGTGTGATATAACCTTTGCTGATGCCTTGTTGCGTTTCCAAACGTTGAATGTTTTGAATCGCTTGCCCGTACGCCAATTCGGGAATCGGAAAGCCCGTGCGCGCCACCGAAAGAAACGTAACCGGCACCAGGTACGCGACGATGAGAATGATGTATTGCGCGACTTGGGTCCATGTGACCGCTTTCATGCCGCCGAGAAACGAACAAAAGAGTACGCCCGACAAACCAATCACCACGCCCCATTCATACGGAACGCCGATGAAACGCGACATGATGAGACCGACGCCTGTGACTTGCGCGGTGACATACGTGAAACTGACGAGGATAGCGGCGAGCGCGGCAACAGCGCGCGCGCGATTGCCGCCATAGCGCGCGCCCACAAAATCGGGAATCGTGTACTGTCCGAATTTGCGAATGTACGGCGCAAACAACAGCGCGAGCAACACATAGCCGCCTGTCCAACCCATGATGTACGCGAGACCATCATAGCCGAGCAGCCACAACGAACCTGCCATCGAAATAAACGACGCCGCGCTCATCCAGTCCGCGCCCGTCGCCATTCCATTAAACACTGCCGGAACATTCCGCCCCGCAACATAGTACTCATCCAAAAGTTTCGTGCGGCTGATAACTCCGATGACAGCATACAAGCCCATCGTCAGAATCAAAAAGAGCCAACCGATGAACGCGGTGGGCAGACCGGCAAAGAGTTCCAACAGCAGCAGCACAAGCGAGAACAGAATAAAACCGATTGTGAACATGCCGTAATACCGGACGAGTTTGCTTGCAAACATAGTGGCTCCTATTTTTGGTGCATTTCCATCTCATCATCCAGATTGTTCATGTAGCGCGCGTACACGAAAATCAAAATCACAAAGACGATGAGCGAACCTTGACTGCCCATGTAATAGCCGAGCGGAAAACCGGCGATGACGATTTGATTCAATTGATTCACAAACAGCGGCGGCACGTACGCCACCAAGAACCAAATCCCCAACAGAATGAAAATGAGGCGTTGATTCAAACGCCAATACGCGTCGAGCTTTTGCTTGCGCGTCATGTGCTTGTGGTCAGGCATACTTCCTCCTCATGAAAAAGTGACAGGTGCCAAGAGAGCATTGTCACTGCAAGGCGAACGATTTGTGTTCGCGCACAGCAATCTCTGCGCGACGCGCAAGACGCTGCCGCAATCACTCAATCCCGACTCCAACCCTTCTCCCTCATGCGTGCCTCCTCCATGACGCACCGCGTCATAACCGATGACGTTTTGGGGCAACACAGTATCCACTCCCAACGCGCGGCGCGTTGGCAGACAAAACCACTCATTGCGTCAAAACGGCGCATCTCCTGACGCGAATGCTATTCAATTGAACGGTCTAAATGGAAACAAATCGAGCAGAAGAAAAGATTATCTCAAATGTCGACAAGCATCCCACACTCCCCTGTATGAGAACCGCAACCCGTTCCTGTCGCAAACATTTTTCGATAGCGGGGAAAAGGTTCTGTCACCACCAGAACCTAAACATCTAGTTGTGGATATATCACAGCATTGTCAAGCGGGTACAAGCTCTGTGCAAAATTTATTAAAAGCACTGTAAAGTTTTGGTAAAAAATATCACCCCCCCCCCCCTACGCGCAGCGCATCCTCCACGCACAGCGCATCCCCACGCGCAGCGCATCCCCCACGCGCAACACGCCCTCCATTCCCAATTGCGGCACCAACTGCTGCCACACTTGCGCGGTCAAATACGCGTTATACAACGCATCGTGCGCGTCCTGTACGGGCCGCGCTGTGCGCGCGTCGCGCCGTACCCGCGAGCCGCGTTGACGCACGCCGCGTTTTGAATCGTCGTTTCGGGCGCGCATCCGACGCGGTGAGCAATTCAAAAGGATACTGCGCGCGCAAAAACGCGGCAGTCAATTGCGTCAGCATTTCCGAATTCGGGCCGCTCATGGAGCTTAGGGCTGTCGCAAAGATTCAACCAGCGTGGTCGTTTCTTGCGGCACTGTCGTGGTACGAAGACTGATGAGGATGGTGACGGCAAAATTGGCAATCACGCCAAAGACGCCTGCCGCCACATTCGTAATGCCGAGGAGGTTGAACGCGGGATTCAAGAGATTGACAAGCATGTATGCGACGGTGACAATGAAACCCGTCAACATGCCCGCAATCGCGCCGCGCGCGTTCGCGCGTTTCCAAAAAATTCCCAACACGAGTACAGGAAATAATGTCGCTGCCGCAAAGGAAAATGCCCACGCGACGAGCTGCACAATAATGCCCAAACGGCGCGTCGCCGTAATCGCCGCCGCGAGCGCGACGAGAAACACCATCAAGCGCCCCATCAGCACGCGCGAACGCGACGACGATTCGGGAACGAGGGTGCGCGAATACACATCATGCGCGAGCGCGGACACAATCACCATCAACAATCCATCCGCCGTCGAAAGCGCGGCAGACAGGCCGCCCGCCGCAACCAGTACGGTGATGATTTGCGGCAGGCCCGCGATTTCGGGCGTCGCAAGCACCACCAGGTCGGGGTCAATTTTTAATTCGTCGAACTGCAGCACGCCGTCGCCGTTCGTGTCGTTGAGTGTGAGCAGTCCCGTCGCTTGCCAATTCACCGCCCAACTTGGCACCGAGGTAATGGGTTTGCCGATGACATTTTGCAAAACTTCCCATCGCGAAAATGCGGCGTACGCGGGCGCGGTGAAATACAACAGCGCGATAAAAATCATTGCCCAACTGACGCTGCGCCGCGCGGCATTCACCGTCGGCACCGTGTAAAAGCGGACGAGAATGTGCGGCATCCCCGCCGTTCCCAACATCAGACACAACGTCAGCGCGAGAAAATTCCACGGCGTCCAATCATTGAACGGCGTGACGTACGAATTGGTGATGCCGTTCAATGCTTCGAGGTCAATGATTTGTTTCAACGCTTCGCCGTACATCAATTGCGGCAGCGGCACGCCTGTATCTTTTAATGACAACAATGTGACGGGCGTGAGATACGCGATGAGCAGCACCACACACTGTGCCACTTGCGTCCACGTAATCGCGCGCATCCCGCCGAGATACGAACAAAACAACACCGCGCCGAGGCCCATCATCACGCCGAGCAAATAATTGACGCCGAGAAAACGATTCATGATGATGCCGATGCCCGTCACTTGCGCAGTGACGTACGTGAACGAAATGATGACCGTAATCAACGCGGCGATGATGCGCGCGATGCTTCCGCCATAGCGCGCGCCGATAAAATCGGGAATCGTAAATTGACCAAAGCGTCTCAAGTACGGCGCGAGCAGCAGCGCGAGTAAAACATAACCGCCCGTCCATCCGACAATGTACGCAAGCCCCTCAAAGCCCAACAACCACAACGTCCCTGCCATGGAAAGGAACGATGCCGCGCTCATCCAATCGCCCGCAATCGCCATCCCGTTAAAGAACGCGGGAATTTGTCTGCCCGCGACATAGTACTCGTCCGTCGAACGCGTGCGATTCGTGACGCCGATAACTGCATACAACGCGAGGGTGCTGATGAGCAGCACCCATCCCAAATCATTTGCGCGCCATCCGAATTGCGCTTCGGCAAATCCCAAAATGGTTGCGAATGCCAACACGCCAAACGCGAACACGGCGAAAATCCAAAGGGTCTTGCGTTCGCGCGGATTGATTTGCGGTGATGCGACATCGGGCTTGAACGCGCGGTCCAGACGCGCGGCGCGCCACGCGTAAAAAATAATGATGGCGAGAAAAATCATCAACGCGCCTTGCGCGGTGAGATAATAGCCGAACGGAAAACCAGTGAGGAATTGAAATTCATTGAGCAGCGGCGCGACAAAAATGGGCGCAAGAATCGCCGCAAGCCAAATGAGCAGCAGCGGCACAATCAATCGCAAATTGCCGCGCCAATATGCGGGGTCAAACGCGGCAAACGACGCGGGCGCGCTCAAGCCGGCGCGAATGCGTTGACGCAATGGACGCGGCGGCGCGGGATACAGATGCGCGGGGTCAAAGGGGGGGGGGACGGCGCTGTCGCGATGTTCGATGCGCGGAAACAACCGGTCTGCCACAAACCGCGCGCCCACCACAACGCCCACCCACAACGCGGCAATGAGGAGAAACCCGCGCCAATCAAAGGATTCAAGCAGGTTCATGGTATGAAAAATCAGAGTACCTAAGTGCCTATCCGATTAACCCAAGAAACGCCTTGTTTTCAGGGAAAAATCGGGTTATTAGGATAGGCACTAAAGCACAGGTGCGCGTTCCGAAATTTCTTCCAACGGCAGTGTGAAATAAAACGTCGTGCCGCGTCCGATGCCTTCGCTTTCTGCCCAAATTTCGCCGCCGTGCGCGTACACGAGATGTCGCGCAATCGTGAGCCCGATGCCCGTGCCGCCGCTTTTGCGCGTGCGCGATTTGTCCACGCGATAGAACCGCTCAAAGATGTGCGGCAAATGTGCGGGGGGAATGCCGATGCCGCTGTCGCGCACCGCGATTTCGACAAAATACTCGGACGGTGTGACTCGAATCGTCACCACGCCGCGGGGGGGGGTGTACTGCAACGCGTTCGCCAACAGATTGATTAGCACTTGTTCGATGCGGTCAGCGTCCGCGCGCACGATAACGGGCATTTCGGGCAGTTCCAAACTCAAGTGCAATTCTTGCGCGAAAAATTGCGGGCGAAATTGCGCGACGACATTGAGAAGGATTTGTTGGAGCTCGACGGGTTTCGTATCCACGCGCAGCTGCCCCGCTTCCGCGCGCGACAACAACGCCAATTCTTGAATCAGCCATTTCAACCGCGTGGCTTCGTGTTGAATCAGCGCGAACGTTTCCGGTTCGGGTTCAATGACATTGTCAATCAACCCTTCCATATATCCTTCAATCGTCGTCAATGGCGTGCGTAATTCATGTGCCACATCCGCGAGCAAGGTGAGGCGGCGTTGTTCGGTTTGTTCGAGGGCGTCCGCGAGTTGATTGATGGACGATGACAAGTCCGCCATTTCATCATCCGATTGAATGGCAGTGCGCTCGCGATAATATCCTTGCGCGAGGCGACGACTGACGAGCGACAATTCTTGCAGCGGTTCGACGATGCGGCGCGCAACGTACAAACTCACCACCGTCGCGGCGGCGAGCGCGGCGAATCCTGCAATCAAAAGACTGGATTCGACGACATCTTGAAAACGTTCTTGCAAGGAAACGGAAGCGGGGACAATCGCGGTGGGGGGTGACGCGCTCGCGCCAAACACCGCACTCACACTCAACGCCGTTTCGCCCAACTGCGCGCCCGCGATAAAAAACGCCGTCGCCAACAACACCACAACGCCGATGACGACGATGAGCATGTGCGAAAGAAAAAGTTTCCAGCGAAGTTGACGGAGGCGGTTCATGCCAAGAGTCATTGGGCATTCGTCGTTTAACATCGCGCGCGAAATAACCGGTGACGAACAACCGATGACAAACAACTAATTTCGTTTCGCGACAAATTTATATCCAACGCCGCGCACCGTTTGAATCAGCGTCGGATTGGCGGCATCGCTTTCGAGTTTGCGGCGGAGGAGTCCGATGTGAACATCTACCACGCGGTCAATGCCCGCGAAATCGTGACCCCACACGCGTTCGAGCAATTGGTCGCGATTGAATACGCGTCCGGGATATTCGGCAAGCGCGTACAACAAATCAAATTCGCGCGTGGTCAATTCCACCTGCGCGTCATTGAAACAAACTTCGCGTGTATCGGGATTGACGATGAGATTGTCGAAACGGAGAGTGCGGTCAGGAGGTTCTTTGCGTTCCGCACCGGCGGCGGCGCGACTGCGGCGCAATATCGCTTTGACGCGCGCGACAAGTTCACGCGGGCTGAATGGTTTCGTGAGGTAATCGTCCGCGCCCACCGAGAGTCCGACAATTTTATCAATCTCTTCGGTGCGCGCGGTCAGCATCAAAATATACACATCCGATTCTTGTTGAATGCGGCGGCAGACTTCAAGACCGTCCATGCCGGGGAGCATGACATCGAGGACGATGAGGGCGGGATGCGCGGCGCGCGCTTGCGTGAGGGCGGAGACGCCATCGCGTGCCGTGATGACGTTGAATCCTTCGGCGAGCAGATATTTGCTGATGAGGTCGAGAATGGGTTCTTCGTCCTCGACGATGAGAATGGTTGTGCCTGGCATGAACATTCCCCGATTCGCCGCGCGCTCCAAGAGGGAGCAGGTTGGAAATAATGTAACATACTCGCCTTGAAACTACAATTGCCCCCTTGCGACGCGCGCCAAATCGCCCTATAATCCCAGCACAATGGACGAATCTGCCACTCTGCCTGAAAAAGCGTCCACGCCCGAAACCACGCGCGGCGGGATTGATATTCACGGCGGCGATGTGCGCGCGGGACGCGATATCGTCGCGGGTGATGTGAATGTCGCGGGCGATTCGATTTCAGGACAGAGCGTCAGTGTGCAGCGCGGTTACAGCGCGAACGAAGTCCAGCGATTGATTATGATTGTCGGCGGGTTGGTGTTTGCCACCGCCGCATGTTTTTTTATTTTCGGCGCGATTTCAACGGCTGTCCTCGTGGGTGCCATCAATCGCCCTGTGGAATCTTCCATCGAAGACGGACAGTCTATGGCGCGCAAGATTGACGCGCTGAATTCCCTCACCTCCGGCAGAGAGTTTCGTGTATCGTTCCGCGAAGATGAAATCAGTTCTTATTTTCGTTTCTTTTTGGGACCGGCGATTGATATCGCAGACGGCAAAGCGCGATTGTTGGACCCGCCGGGGCGGCTGGCGATTTCGGGAACGTTGGACAATGGCAAGGGCTTGCCATTTTTGGCGGAAGGGGAATTGACGACAGGCGCGGCGCCGTTCCAATTGCGCAGCGCGTGGGTTAAAATTTTGCCGACACCTGAAGGTTCGAGTTTCGGCTGGGTGCCGGTCACACCGCTCGCGCAAGATTTGAGTCAGCGCATCAACGCGTTCATGTTCGGACGCGTGCAATTTACGCAGATTACAGAAGACAAATCGGAATCGTCCGCCGAGAGTCAATTGAATGTGTGGGGTGTGGCAAAATAAGCTTACTCTGCCGTCACAGGCAGTTGCACATCCCACGCCGCGCGTACAACGGGCAAAAATCCACGCACGACAAACGCCGCTAAATTCTCGCCTCCTTTGCCGCCCCATTCGGGGCGCGCTTCATACACGAATTGAATCTCGCGCTCTTGCCCCGCGCCGAGAAACTCTTCGGCCTTTTCACAGCACACGTACAACAACGTTGCTTGGCGTCCCAAACGGTCTTGCAGCGAAAAAAATTTGCGATGGACTTGCAAGCGAAGCGGCGCGTCTGTCGGATTCTTGACTACGACGCGAACCTCAAAGGCGCGTCGCCCATCATCCAATTCCCCATATGCCACGCGCGGCACGCGCAAAAATTCTTGCGCCGTCGCGGGTCCGACCGGAAACGTCGGGTCCACTTCGTACTCGGTGGGCGTGAGCTGCGATTCAGGAATCACATAATGGACAACCATGCTGGGCGCGTTGGCAAGCAGAGTTGGAGTGGGTGGAATGGCGGTGGATGTTTCAGCCGTTGGTGGGGCCGAAGTGTTCGTAATCGGAAGCGCGGGAAAGGTCGGTCGATTTGTGTTGCTGCCTTTGTCCGGCACTGTGGGCGGAATCAATGTTCCACTCGGAATGTTGATGTCCGTTGGCATTTGTCCCGGATTCGGTACGGGTCCCGGAAACGTTGGTGGTGGAATTGTCGGCGTAGGCGTGATGACGCGCGGCGGCAAGATTCCGAATGCGAATGCGCCGCCAAAAAATACAAGTGCGAGAGCGAGGGCGGCGAGAGGCAGCGCGTATTTTTTCAATACCGCGCGGGGCGATAGATTGCGCGTTGCGCGAGAGAAAACGGTGGTTGGAGGAGAAACAATGGGCGCGCGTGCATTTTCGGGAATGTCGAATATTTTTCCGTCCGCCGCGCGCAAATACAAAACCGGCGTGCCCCATTCCGATGCCTGGTCGCTCGCTAAAATACTCTGGCGTACTTTTCCGAGCGCGGCATCCACCGGATCGCCGTGCGCCAATGCCTCATAAAAACTTGCCGCGAACGTTGCCGCCGCGTTGTCGCTGATTTCAAACTGCATCGCAATCACGGCGGGAATGCCTTGCTGTACCAAACTTTGCGCAACGCCCGCGAACGGGTCACTGCGCGAGGTGCGCGCGCCTTCGCACGCATTCAACACGGCGAGCCGCAGCGAACGATGGTCATGCAAAATGGCTCCGAGCGTTTGCGCGCTCACACGGCGTCCGCGTTGTTCGGCATCCTCGAAAATCAATTCGCCGTCTTGCGCGCGCTCGTCAAACCCGCCATGTCCGATGAAATGAAAAACGTGGTACGCGCGTTCGCGTAATTTTTTTTGCAATTCCGCGAGCGTTGCCGCGTCAAGGCGTTCGAGTTTCACCAGTCCGCGCGCGCTCAAATCGCGCAGCGCCGCTTGCAAATGTTCCCATTCGTCTTCGACGTTCAAGGATTCGAAATCGCGCGGACTGGAAATCATCACGAGGACGTTAAGGGGGGGGTGAATGGACAGCGCGCGAATTTGTTCGGGGAGTTCGATATAGCGCACAACGGGCGTTTTCGCCGACAGCGCGAGGAAACGATTGAGCGCGGGATTGTATAAAAATTCCCACGGCAAGTCCGCGAGTTCGGGCGCGTCGTCTAAATGCAAACGCAAACGCAATCCCACATCGCGCGTGTTTGCCTCTTGCGCGCTCGCCGCGTACACACTGCGCACATCGCCGTCGAACACCGCGTTGAACAATTTGCCGCCGAATTGTTTTGCTGCCTCCATCTCGGCGGACTCGATACGCCGCACACGCCGCCGCGCGCCGCCGAGTTTCAACAACACATTTTCAATTTCCAAATCCGAGAACGGCAGTGTAAATTCCGCCGTCGCGTTGCCCGCGGGCGAACGCGTGACCTCGACGCGATAACCGTTCGGCGTTCGCTCAATATCCAAATCGAAATCGAGGTAGGTGAGGTCGGGCATGAACCGGACTCATAGTCAACTCAAATAGAGTTCGTCGCATCGGACTCGAGCATTTATGCGGTTACTGCCCATCAACCCGCTAAAGCGTAGAATCCATCATACGGCTTTTATTTGAGAGCTCTATCAGTTATTCAACACGCGTTTCGCGCGTTCGTACGCCAAACGAAATTCAATCTGCGCGTCACTCATCGGCGCGTTTGCTTCCGCGCCGAGTACGCCCGGGGCTTTTTGCGGCGCGTTCATGCTGCTGGCTTCCGCCGCGGTCACCATGTCGCTTAGCGCGCCGCGCAATTGATTCGCTTGCGTTTGTGCCGTTTGCGCTTGTTCTTGCGCGCGTTCGCTTTCCGTTGTCGCCGCGATTGCGGTTTGGGTTGCCGCATCCGCCGCGCGCTGCAATGCCGCCGCGCGCGAATCGGCAGTCACTTTGTTAAAGTAATAGCCGATGACGACGCCGACGAACGGCGTAACGATGAGCAGCAAATCTTTGGCGCGTTGAAATTGTTCGTTGTTCGTCAAATTTTGAATGGCGATGAGGCAAATGCCCACCATTCCCAAAATGATGACGAGCGCAAGACCGCCCGCGACATATTCGCGCAATTTTTCGAGCGAGAGTTCGGTGGAGAGGACGGAGGGGAGGGGAGAGTTGTTGGACATGTTGGGAGAGAGTAGTCAGTAATCAGTTATCAGTGGACAGTCTGAATACTGATTACTGATTACTGATCACTGAACACTGTTCACTGCAACGCGGGCTCGACGCGCGTATCCGCATCACAATACACCGCGTACAAGAGACCGAGAATGTTGTTGTGGTTGAAAAAATAATCGCGGCGCAAATCCAAAAAGATTTGTCCCAGAGGCTTGCCGTCGAGAAATTGATTGAAAAATTTTTCTGCCCAATCCAACGCGAACAGTGCAGGCACAGGACACTCGGTGCCAATCATGCCGCGCGCCCCCTTGTCCACAAAGTACGGCATGAACCCGTTGTAAAACAGCGGCGACAATTCCGCCGATTCGCAGGCGTTGATGAATACGAGCGGCGAACCTGCGAGCCGCACCTCGAGCGGCGCGCTCAGCATAAAATCTTCGAGCGTGACGGATTGATTCGCGCCGAATTGCAAGGTCGAAGCGCCTGCGCCGCCTTCCGCGATATTTTTAGAAACCGCGTGACAATAAAAATACGCGATTTGGTCGGGTGTGTTCGCGTCGGCGAGCGCGGTGATGAGGTCATTGCTGCTCGTGCGCGTGATAATGTTCACCCCCCCCTTTTGCTTGCGCGCGTCCCAATACTTTTGCTGATTCTTGATGAGCGGGAAACCCATCTGCGCGTCAATCTCTTTGTTCAAATTCAAGCTCACCGTCAACGCAGGTTGACTCGCAATGTTCGTGACAAAATCCATGTTCGGTTCCATCGGCGCGTGTTCGATGATGTGCTTCAAACCGAGAAACAATTCGGGCTGAATGTTATTGGGGTCGAATTTGTCCGCCACGTACAAAATGCCCCACGGGAGCATCATTTGTTTGGAAATAATTTGAATGTTGAGCGGGTCACCTTGTGCGAGCGCGCGAAAACGTTTGGCAAAATCTTTGGCGACTTGATTGCTGCCCGGATGCATGAAAATCGTTTGGAAGAGCAGCGCACCGGCGCGCGCGAGCATCGGCAGTGTTTTGTTTTTTACAGCGGCAGGAATGTCAATTTCGGTTTGGTACACCAAATTGTTTTTGTCTTGCGTTTCGACAATTGCTTGCAATGCCGCGCGCGCTTTGCCAATCGCCTGTTCGAGTTCGTGGAGTTGCAGCGGAATCATGAATGACGTGTTTTCGTTCGGACCGAGCACCGTGACTTTGAATCCTTCGCCTTTGTAATCAATCCACAACGTAAGACCGCGCGGCTGCACCGCGCCCGCCGCTTCGACGGGACGCCCCAACGTTTGGCTTTTGACAATCGCGCCCTGTCCCGCGACGCCGACGTTGAGTTTCAGCGTAATCGCTTGCACCGCGTTTCCATCTTTCAAAAACACGGCAGTCAATTCGCCCTCGCCATTTTTTTGGGGAATGATGTCAAAGCGCGCGCGATTTTTGGATTTGCCCGTGCGCGGCACAATCAGTTTTTGCGGCTCGGTGAGAATTTCAAAGTCATCGCTGATGAGCTGAACAACCACGTCCACTTGCTCGACATTCGGCGCAAAGAAACGCGCTTCGTCCAACTCGGTTGCCGCAATCGCTTGCGCGAGCTGTTCCATATCCACACTGAAAACGAGCGTGTATGTTTCGCCCACTTGGAGCGGCGCGTCTTTTTGTTCGGGTGGTTCAAAGCGCACATTGATTTTGCGCGAAGACGCCATACCCGTACTCTTTTCTGTGCCAAGCGTACCGGGAATTGGTGGCGGCGGAGCCATGTCCTCGCCGCCATTTTTTGCCGGATGCCCGCCGCCGTTCGCGCTTTTCGGTTCGCTGTCGAGCCAGTCCACATCCGTTTCGCCGCCGCGCACCTTGTGGTCAAATACACCAATCGGCGCGCCGTTTTGCAAAATGACGGGCGGATGCGAACCGGGTCCCAAGTTGGATTGCACATCGGATGGATTCGCGCCGATGTCAACCGCAGGCAAAGTGTATTGGCTCAAGAAATCCGTCAGTTCCTCAAGCGTTCGGTTCAATACATCGCGCGTGACAAATTCCTGCGCGGTGTTCTCTTTCAAATACCGAATCAGATTGCCGATGCGATACACCGCGAACTCGTTCGCCGACCTGCGCGTGATGAGCCACACAACGCGGCGCCGTTCCGGCGGCACCGCGTTCCGCACATCGCGCACGGTGGCGTTGGACGGAATTTCAATCCAGTCGTGATTGATTTTGGAAGAGGGGATGGGCATGGGGACTCCTGAAAGAATACAGACTGCACAATAGAAAATGCAAATGCTACAGCAAATCCCTATTCGGTGTGGGGTTTTGGATTCGAGCATTTATGCGGTTACTGGCTGTGTCCCCGCTGAAGCGTCGAGTCCATACCTTGAATCAATCAGGAATCTGCTCTAAATGCCGCGTAGTTTGCGCTGTGCGCAACATCGCGCAGTCACGAATTACGCGCGTGTCAACACATAGCCGATGCCGTCATTTCCAACGGCGGCATACCCATTCGGCAAAGGTCCAGTGACGGTAACCGCGAGAATGAAGGGTTGAAATGTATTGACGACACCTTGAAGTGAGAGCTGCTTGGTGAGCGGATTGAATGTCCATGAACCGTTCACCGGCACCTGGTACATTCCCACTTGTTGAACCATTTGAAAGGTGCCGTTCGGAGAAAACTTGACTTGGAGGCGGCTGCCCACCATATCTTGTACTTGAATGTTCCATGTGCCAATCGGATTAAACTCATCCTCGGTGGCTTTTGGCAGAACGGTTGTAAAGTCTGATGTCTCTTTGCGCGTCTGCTCCCCACCGCGCACGTT
>CALMZO010000413.1 GCA_937870825.1 uncultured Chloroflexota bacterium
ACAATATGCAGACCCCTTACCAACCTGAATACGAAATTGATCCTGCGGATGAGGCGTGTCCGCATTGCGGCAGCGACGAAATTCGCTGGCGACACTGTGAAGTAATCGGTTGCGACGACGGTTATATTGACATGCACGAATACGATGACCCGCTTTGGTTCGACGAAGGCGAGACTGAAATGTGTCGCGAATGTCGCGGCACGGGCGTCGAGCAATGGTGTCCCAAGTGCGGACAAGACCCGCGCGCGAAACCCAAAGCGAACGCCGCCGCCGTGTCCACAGACATACCGCCAACAGAACAAAAAGGAACATGATGCCATGACCAAATCGAAATTTTTACACATCTCGGATGCGCTGCAATTCCCGCGCGATTTCATCACCGAGACCTGCGCGATTATCGCCCAACGGCGCGCCGGCAAGACGTACACCGAAGCCGTCATTATCGAGGAAATGATTGCCCAGCAATTGCCGTTCGTCGCGATTGACCCCACCGGCGCAACGTGGGGCGTTCGCGCGTCCGCCGACGGGAAAGGCGAGGGGCTGCCTGTCGTGATTATCGGCGGCGCGCACGCCGACGTGCCGCTCGAAGCGAGCGGCGGTGCGCTCATTGCTGACCTCGTCGTGGACCATCCGGGCTATTACATCCTCGATTTGTCGGGCGGCTTGGAGGAAGACGAACAGCATCAAATCGCGTTGGATTTCGCACGACGGCTCTTTGTTCGCAAACAAAAGATTCGCACCCCACTCCACGTGTTCGTGGACGAAGCGGATGAATTCGCCAAACAAACCCCCATGTCGAAACTCGACCATGCGTGTTTGCGCGCGTTCGACCGCTTGTGCCGGCGCGGCGGCATCTTTGGCATCGGGATGACCTTCATCACGCAGCGTCCGCAAGTATTCAACAAAGATTTGTTGTCGCAGATTGGCACGCTGATTGTGTTACGCATGGTCTCGCCCCAAGACCAAGACGCGATTGAGGGCTGGGTCAAACGCGGGGTTCCGAAAGAATTGCGCGAGGAAATGATGAATTCGCTCTCGTCACTCCGCAAGGGTGAGGCGTGGGTCTTGAGTCCGGGTTATCTGGAACTATTCAAGCGCGTGCAAATCCGCGAACGCCGCACGTTCAATTCGTCTGCCACGCCAACGGTGGGCGAACAAGTCTTGATTCCGCAACGGCTGGCTGCCGTTGACCTTGCCGCGCTCGGCGAACAAATGCGCGACACGCTCGAACGCGCACAGCAGAATGACCCCGCGCACTTGCGCGCGAAAATTGCAAAACTCGAACGCGAACTCGCGGTGCGCCCAACCCAAATCATCACCCAACCGGTGACGGAACCGCACGTCGAGGTTCAAGTCGTCGAGCGCCCCGTCTTGAACGGGCAGTTGCCGCGTCTCGAAGCCGCGCTCGACCGCATGACGAATGAATTTGTGGCGCCGCTCACGCAGGGCTTGACCAATTTGATTGACCCTATCGCCGTCGAACTGCGCTCGATTCATGAAGCGATTGACCGCGTTCACAACGCGCCGCCGTTCGTCATGCCAACTCCACCGCGTCCGGTGGACTTTGGCAAATACGCGAACATGACGCCCGCGCAAATTGAACGCGATGCAGATTTCAAGGTGATGAAAAAGGAATTAGAGACGCAAGCGCGCATCTCTGTCCATTCGTCGAATGCGCCAACGCCGCGCGCCGCGAACCTCAGCCGCATTGACGCGATTGGCGAAGAGCCGATAACCGAGTACATGCGTGACCTATTAAAGACCTTTGCGAAGCGTCACCCCTTACCATTGACGAAATCGCAACTCGCCTTGCTCGCGGGCAAGGGCAAAAAATCCAGCGCGCTCGATTCCGCGCTCGCGAAAATTCGACGAATGCAGCTCGTCACCGGCAGCAGCGAAATGACTCTGACCGAAACGGGATTCGCCGTACTCGGGTCCGATGTGCCCGCGCCGACGCAAACCTTCAGCGACATTGTAACCTTGTGGCGCGAGGTGTTGAGCGAGTACGAACGCGCGTTATTCGACGTGATGCTCGCCGCGCCGCATGGCATCACGCTCGACGAACTCTCGGCGCGCAGCGGCAAGAGCAAAACGAGCAGCCAATTTCAAAGCACCGTCGCCATGTTTGTGAAAAACAAAATTGCCGTGCGGCGCGGCGAACGGTTGGAATTGCACAATCCGCTGCGATAGGAGGACGTATGTTCGGACTCATGGCAATCTACATCTGTCCCGTTCACGGCGAAGTGCTGGAAGACCAATGCGAACACGGCGAACACATTGACAGCGAGCGTGATGAAATCTATCCGTTCGTCATGCACGGGAACGGCTGCTGGGCAGAGGTTCGCCCCAAAATAGAAGAGGGTTTGCAGTGTTTCGAGCAGGTGAGTGACGAACGGTTTCGATGGTGGCTCGAAGCGAATCAAAGCGAGGAGAATGATGAAACTTTCCGAAATTAGACCATGCGACAACTGCAGCGGTCCGCTTTCGCACGGACATTTTTACGTCGTGCGCGTGTCGCAGGCGCTCGTACTGCCGAAAGCGTTCAATCAGGTGATGGGCTTGACGCAGTATTTTGGCTTTCAGCCCGGCGCGCTCGCACTCGCCGAAGTGATGGCGCCCGACGCCGACGTGATCAAAGTGTTCGGCGATGAAAAACCCGAATTGATGCAGGAATTTCTTTTGTGTATGGAATGCTATCTGCGTCCGCTCGACCTCGCGGTGTTGATGGAAAAAAGAACAAGGCATGAATCCGCTTGACAAAACGACGCGCGGGTTGGTGTCGTTCGAGTCGGTTGACGAAATCATGCGCTGGCTCTATCGGCACGGCTGTGCGACCGACAACACCCGCAAACCCATCGAACAAATGTGGAATGCCCGCGCGTATCGGCTCGCGCATCCAGAACGATTCTTTGAGCAAGAATTGAACTATAAATTTTTTATTCGTGTTAGAAAAAACGGCACGCGCTTTGTCACATGGAAAAGAGAATTTTTCTACCGAATAAAGTAAGGAGAGAGAATTATGAAAGCATTAACTCTTTGGCAGCCATGGGCGACGCTTGTCGCTTTGCAACAAAAGAAAATCGAAACGCGTTCGTGGGGAACGACCTATCGCGGCACGCTGGCGATCCACGCCGCGCAGAATTTTCCGCAAGAAGCAAAGGACTTGGTTTTCACCGAACCGTTTTACAGCGCGTTGCAACTTCC
>CALMZO010000414.1 GCA_937870825.1 uncultured Chloroflexota bacterium
ACGTCAAACGTCAAACGTCAAACGTCAAACGTCAAACGTCAAACGTCAAACGTCAAACGTCAAACGTCAAACGTCAAGCGTGAAACGTCAAACGTCAAACGTCAAGCGTGAAACGTCAAACGTCAAACGTCAAGCGTCAATATGAATGAACCTTACGCGATTGAAACAAAGAATCTCACAAAAAAATACAAACGCACTCTTGCCGTTGACCATCTGAATTTGCAGGTGCCGCGCGGGGCGTTGTTTGGATTTATCGGGCGCAACGGCGCGGGAAAAACGACGACGCTGCGAATGTTGGCGGGGCTGCTCGAACCGACGACGGGCGAAGTGTGGGTGAACGGCGAGCGCGTGGAAAAAAAATCGCGCAACATTCATCGGCTCATCGGTTACATGCCGGATTTTTTTGGCGTGTACGACGATATGTTTGTGTGGGAGTATTTGGATTTTTTCGCGCGGTGTTACGGCTTGCCGCCCGCGCGACGCAAAAAATTGATTGACGAACTTTTGGATTTGGTGAATCTCACGGACAAACGCGACGCGAATGTGCAGGCGTTGTCGCGCGGAATGCAGCAGCGCTTGTGTCTCGCGCACGCGCTGATTCACGAGCCGCAAATTTTATTGCTCGACGAACCCGCGTCGGGACTGGACCCGCGCGCGCGGATTGAAATGCGCGAACTCCTCAAAGAACTCGCGGCGATGGGCAAAACCATTGTCGTGAGCTCGCACATTCTCCCCGAACTGGCGGAAATGTGTTCGCACATCGGCATCGTCGAACATGGCAAACTCGTGGCGAATGGCGACACGAATGCAATTCGACGCCAGTTACAAGCGAGTCGCATTTTGCGCGTGCGCGTGTTGACCGATTCGGTGCGCGCGTTGGAACTGCTGCAGAGTGCGCGCGGAGTCGGCGAACCGTCGGTGGTTGCTGCGACGGAACACAGCACGACGCTCGAAATGGAGTTTCAAGGCGATGACCACGCGGCGGCAATGGTGCTTGCCGAACTCGTCACACGCGGCGCACCCATCGCGGAGTTTAGCGAAGGCGGCAACGCGTTGGAAGAAGTGTTTTTGCAATTGACGACGGCGGAAAACGCCTGACGTTTTACGTTTGACGTATCATGCTGCACAGGGCGCAGCCGTCAAACGTAAAACGTCAACCGTAAATTTGTTTTATGCGAATTGCAATCCCGACTTTTTCTCTCAATCCCATCCTCGTCAAGGAACTGCGCGGGCGGATGCGCGGTCCGCGCGCGTTTTTGTTTTTGACGGGCGTGCTTGTGCTGTTGGGTTTGGTCGCGTTCGGTCTGTTTCAACTTGCCGCGCCGCGGTACGCGGGTCCCTTTGGGCAGACGAACGTCGCGGCGGGCGCAATGATTGGGCAAACGGTTTTTGTCGGTTTGGTTTTTTTGACGCTGCTGCTCGTGTGTGCGATTGCGCCTTCGCTCACGGCGGGCGCGATCAGCGACGAGCATCAACGCAAAACATTTGATTTGTTGATGGCAACGCCGCTTGCGCCCATCACGATTTTGTCGGGCAAACTCGGCGCGGCGTTGAGCTATCTCGTTTTGATTTTGCTCGCGGCATTGCCGATTACCTCGCTCGCGTATGTGTTCGGCGGCGTGACCATTGCGGATTTGTTCAAGGCATTCGTTGTGATTTTGGGATTTGGAATTGCCTTTAGCGTGATGGGATTATTTTTTTCCGCGTTGTACGGCCGCACGGGCCTTGCGGTCGGCACGAGTTATTTTTTGTTGGGATTCGTGGTGCTGGGAACATTGTTTGTGTACGCGGTGGTTGGCGTGATGCGCGGCGAACAGCCGCCGACCTGGATGCTCGCGCTGAATCCATTTAGCGCGATGGCTTCGACGTTGATGGATGGCATCATCACCGACCCCAATTCGGTGTACGGCAGCGGCTCGCCGATGACGCCGTTGTTGTGGGGACTTGCGGGCGGAAGTTTTGACGGAAACTTGGTTTTATCGCCGCCGTTGTGGCAGTACACTGCTGCCGTGTATGGTACGCTCACGCTCGTACTTTTTTTGTTGGCAACGCAATTGCTCAAGCCGGTGCAGCGATTTCGTTTTGGGAAAATGGGCTGGCTCATTCTGATTCTCATCATTCTTTTGGTGATTGCAGGCGCGGCGGCAATTTTTTTGCCGATGATACTTCCAACTTTGCGCAACGCGTGGATTTGGAACAATTCGACACAGCGCAACCTCGTGACGAACGGAACGTTTATCGAGCCGCCGGAATGGAATTGGCAAATTGAAGCGGCGGACGCGTCGTCTGTCAAACCGCAAACAGAGTGGCAGCGCACGACGGTGGAAAAAGGTTTCTTGCGCGTGTGGAATCCCGAAGCGCAAAACGCGAGATTGAGCGTGACACAACCCTTGAAATTGGAATTGCCGCCCGTCGCGATGATGCGCTTGCGTTTGGTGATGCAGATTCGCAAACACGCTTCGTTGGTCTGCGGCGAGAGCGGCGAAGAATGTCCCGTGATGGTTCGCATCAATTACACGGATGTCAGCGGCAAGGAACATAATTGGGCGCAAGGTTTCTACGCCAACGGCAGAGGCAATATGGGCGTGCCGATGATTTGTGTGCCTTGCGAAAATCGCGCGGGACACAAACGCGTGGCGCTGGCAAGTTGGGTCACGTACGAATCGCAAGATTTGTTTGATGTGCCGACGCCGCAAGAAATGCCGCGCACGCTCAATTCGATTACGGTGAAATTTTCGGGGAGCGCGTACGATGTGTTGGTCGCGCGCGTGAATGTTTTGTTGCGCGACGGCAAACCGTTGGATTTTCGTTCACGGCACCATCAGCGTCCGCGTTGGGATTTTCGTCAGGCAGTGCCGTACTGGGTGTGGATGTTTTTGGACGGAAGAAATCGCGGCGGTCCATTTCCGATGCCTGCGCCGCGGCGCGTTGGACCGATTGAAGTTCAACCGATGATACCTGTACCGCAACCAACACTCGCTCCTCTTCCGCCCAAAGTACCATAGAGGAATTTTTATGCACGAACAATTGCTTCAAGGATTGAAACCGCTCGCGTCGCGTTTGCGTTTGCGCGCAAGTGTGCGGATGTTGACGCGCAGCGCGTGGATTGTATTTGGAATCGCCGCGCTGTTTCTTGTCCTTGCGCGTTTCGCGCCGATTGAAAATTACTTGTATGTCGCGGGCGCGATTGTTTCCGCGTGGTTTGTCGGTTGGCTCGCATACAGCATTTTGCATCGGCGCACGCTGTTCGATGTCGCGCGCATTGCGGATGATGAACTCTATCTGCGTGACCGTCTCGCCAGCGCGCTCGCGTTTTCCAAACCCGACGCGCAAATTTCTTCAAGTATTGATGCGGAGCTCGTCGCGCGCCAAGAAAACGACGCGTTGGAAAAATTGCAGCACATCGAACCGCGCGATGCGTTTCCTTTGGAATGGAATCGCCGCCGCGTGTCCGCCGCGCTCGTCGGAATGGTCGCCATCGTCGCGCTGTTGTTGATTCCCAATCCGATGGATGCGGTGATTCGGGAACGCCGCGAAATTACCAGGACCGCGCAAGAGCAAGCAAAAAAAATTGAGGAACTCGCGAAACAGGTTGAGCAAAATCAAGAATTGAATCCGCAAGCCCAAAAACAATTGTTGGAAAAATTGCGCGAGCTCGCGGAAAAATTAAAAGCAAATCCGGGCGATGCGAAACAGGCGCTCGCCGACATTGCGAAATTGCAAGAGGTGTTGAACAACAGTTTGGATTTGAGCAAGCAAGGTCAAGCCGCCGCGCTCGACACGCTCGCGCAGCAAATCGCGCAAGTGGCAAAGACAAACGATACGCCGCAAGATGCGAACGAACTCGCGAAATTATTAGAACAACTCGCGTCAAACCCCGACGCGCTCTCGCAAGAACAACGCGCAGGTTTAGCGCAAGCATTGAATCAAGCTGCGTCCCAAGTTGCCGCGAGTGACCCGACTCTTGCCAACGCGCTCACCGACCTCGCGCAAGCGTTAGCGAACAACGCGTCGAGTACGGATTTGCAGCGCGCGGCGCAACAAGCATCGAACGCGTTACAGAACGCGCAGCAGCAACAAGCATTGCAGCAAGCGCTCGCGCAAGCGTTGAATCAAGCAGACGCGTCACAGCGAGCGATGGCGCAGGCGTCAAACGTGAATACGTCAAGCGTCAATGCGAATCAGGGACAACAGGCAAATGCGGGACAACAGGGAAATCAGGGGCAAGGACAGGGACAGCGACAAGGACAAGGGCAAGGTCAGGGGCAAGGTCAGGGGCAAGGTCAGGGGCAAGGACAAGGGCAGGGACAAGGGCAAGGTCAGGGACAAGGACAGGGACAAGGGCAAGGTCAGGGACAGGGACAAGGACAAATCGGCGGCGGCGTGATCGGCGGCGGTGGCGGCGGCAACACAGGAACTGTCGGCGGACCGAACGGGCAAAACAAAGATTTTGGAACGCAAGACGCGAACACTGTTTATTCGCCGTTTTCGGCAGGACAGGGCAAACAAGAAAATGTGAGTGGTACCGACACCGGCGGCGGACAAACGACGACCAAAAATACAAAAACCTCGCCGCAGCCCGGCGCAAACAACTCGTCACTCGTTCCGTATTCGCAAGTGTTTCAACAATACAACCAAATCGCCGGACAAGCGATGCAAAATTCGTACATTCCGGCGGGGTTGAAGGATTACGTGAAGGATTATTTTAGCAATTTGGAACCGTGATTGAGATAGAGAGATGGAGAGAAGGAGAGATTGAGAGATTCAGAGAATTAAAAAATCACTCCATCTCTGTATCGCTCCATCACTCCATCTTGAATTTCTATGACCCCCGAACAATTCAACGAAACCGCAAATGCAATTGAATCGCAAGTGAGCCGCGTCATCGTCGGACAGCGCGACATCGTACGCCAAACGCTGATTACACTTCTCGCAGGCGGCAACGCGCTGCTCGAAGGCGTACCGGGTTTGGGCAAGACAATGTTGGTGCGAACGCTGGCGCAAGTTCTCGACTGCAAATTTTCGCGCATCCAATTCACGCCCGACCTCATGCCCGCCGATATTGTCGGCACCAACATTTTGGTCGAAGACGCGAACGGCGCGCGGCGTTTTCAATTTGAACCCGGACCTGTGTTTGCAAATCTCGTTCTCGCCGACGAAATCAATCGCGCGACGCCGAAAACGCAAAGCGCGTTATTGGAAGCGATGCAAGAACACAGCGTCACGATTGCGAAAACAACGCATCGCATGAGCGAACCCTTTTTCGTCCTCGCCACACAAAACCCGCTCGAAATGGAAGGGACGTATCCCTTGCCCGAAGCGCAGCTCGACCGTTTCTTTTTCAAACTCAACGTCACATTTCCTACAACGGATGAACTCGTCACCATCGCCGACCGCACCACAGGACAAGAGACAACTCACCTGCAACCTGTTGCGAACGGCATGACGATTTGCGAAATGCAAAATCTCGCGCGGGGCGTTCCCATCGCGCCGCACATCACCACCGCCGCCGCGCGTCTTGTACGCGCTACGCATCCCGACGATGCCGACGCGCCGGACATGGTGAAACGATACGTGAAATGGGGCTCCAGTCCGCGCGGAATGCAAGCGCTCATTCTCGCGGGAAAAATCACCGCGCTGCTCGACGGACGCTACAACGTCGCGCTCGACGATTTGCGCGCGGTGGCGTCGCCGACATTGCGTCATCGCTTGATATTAAATTTTGAAGCGCAAGCGGAAGGCGTGACGACGGACCGTGTTGTGGAGGGGTTGTTGGAGAAGGTGTTGAATAATCGTGAGGTTTAATGAAACTTGCACACAAACACAATTGGTCAATTTGCTTGGGATGGATTGTACTTGGTGTTTGTCTGTTGAGCGCTTGCGGCAGCGGTTTCACAGATATATCATCAGACATGCAACGGAACATTCATCCTTTGGACACGCCAACGGGCTCTTATTTTGGTGTCGCCTGGATACAGCCAAACTTGATATCGTTTATCTATTCCGATCAGCCAACGGAACCGAAGGCACTTTGGGATTATGATATCCGACTCTTCCAATTAGGCATTGATGGGTGGAACCGGCTAGAGATTCCAAGACCTGCAGAATGTCGGTTGCCTCGGACGTACATGCACCAACGCCTCCCCAATAATTCACTTGGGTTCATTTACGAGTGCTTTATTGACCGCGAGCATGTCACCGACCAGAGACGAACGCTCCAGATGTGGGAACCACAAAGCCAAAGTCTGCAAGTGCTGCACCAGTTTCCAGATAACTGGTTTCCGTCTCAATATGCCTTTTCTCCAAACATGTCCGAATGGATTCAGGAGCAAACCCTTGGCTCTGGAATCAATGATCTTTATCGCGTCAAGCAAGAAGGACCGATGGAACGCATTTTGCCTGACTTTGCGCGGGCATCATCCCCTGCGTGGTCAAACGATGGGCGTCAAATTGCCTTTTTTGGAAATGAGGCATATCCCGGAAAAAAACCAGGAGAACTACGCAACCTTTCCGAAATTCGCGATTTCATCATGGCACCCTGGGATTTGTACCTGATGGACGCGGATGGTGATAACCTCCGAAAGGTTCTTTCTGGAGTCGGTGGGTCAACGATAAAGTGGTTGCCGCAAGGGGATTTCATTTCGTTTATTGGTGAATATGGCGGACGCGTCGGCATTTGGGTACTGAACTTGAAAACAGAGAAAATGACGCTCGTATGGCCCTACAGCGCGGACTATGATTGGTCCCCAGATGGAAAGCAGATGATTGTGATTGAGAAAAAGGACGCAGGTAAAGTGACTCATCCCGCAATTGTGGACGTGCCGCAAGATATTTTCAAGACTGAATCCCAATAAATTATTGCCCAAGCAAATCGCGTATTGCAATTCACTGCCTACTAATAACCGATTACTGACCAACCGACTACCCGACTATCCGACTCTCTGACCAATGCCCCTCCTCTCCCCCTCCTTCCTCGCCACCCTCGACCAACTCGTTTTGGTCACACGGCGCGCGCGTGTTGGTACGTTCAAAGGCGAACGGCGCAGTCCGCGACGCGGCGGCAGTGTGGAATTTGCCGATTATCGCGAATACGCGCCGGGCGATGATTTTCGCCAGATTGATTGGAACGCGTACGCGCGGATGGAAAAACTATTTTTGCGTTTGTTTGTCGAAGAAGAAGACGCGACGGTACATGTTTTGTTGGACGCGAGCGAGAGTATGAAGTGGAGCGATAAATGGCAGTACGCGCAAAAACTCGCGGCGGCGTTGGGATATATCGCGTTGTTGGGAATGGATAGATTGAGCGCGGCTGCAATTCCCCCCTCTCCTCTTAGGAGAGGGGTTGGGGGTGAGGTCGCTATTATGCGTCCATTGCGCGGCAAAGCATACGCACTCCAATTTTTTGAATGGCTCACATCACTCGAACCGGGCGGCGGCGCGTCACCGCAAAACGCGCTCGCGCGTTACGCGGCGAATGTGCGGCGCGCGGGACCGTTGTTGCTCATCAGCGATTTAATGGACGATGGCTGGCAAAGCGCGATTCAGCGGTTGAGCGAACGCAATTACGAAATCACATTGCTTCACATTCTCGCGCCCGACGAACTCGAACCCGCGCTCGAAGGCGATTTGAAATTGCGCGACAGCGAAACCAATTCCGCCGTCGAAATCACCGCCGATTACGATTTGCTCGAACGGTATCGCGCGCGTGTCCGCGCATGGCAACATGATTGGTCAAAATTCAGCAGCGCGCGCGGCATCAATTATTTACCAATCACCACCTCACAATCGTTTCAAGAATTGGTGTTGAATTATTTGAGAAAGCTGCAAGTGTTGAAATAGATAGTGCAGTAGTGCGATAGTGCAATGGTGCGGTAGTGATTTTGCGATTTGCTATTCGCCATCTGCTATCTGCCATTTACGTTTCACGTTTGACGCATCACGTTACTGATTACTATCCACTGATTACTCGATGAATTTTCTCGCCCCTCTCGCCTTTGCCCTCGCCGCGCTCTTACCCATCATCATCGCGTTGTATTTTCTAAAATTGCGGCGCACGGAACACCGCGTCTCGTCAACGTACTTGTGGCGAACGCTCGTGCGCGATACCGCCGCGAACGCGCCGTGGCAAAAATTAAAGCCGAATCTGTTGCTGCTGCTGCAATTGTTGTTTCTCGTCGCGCTCATCGTCGCGCTCGCGCGTCCGTTTGTGTGGGGCGATGTTGTTGCGAGTTCGCATTTGATTTTGGTGCTCGACACATCCGCGAGCATGCGCGCCACGGATGTTGCGCCGACGCGTTTGAATGACGCGATTTCACAAGCGCGGCGGTTGATTCAAAATTTACCGAATGATGCGCGCGTGACCGTGATTGACGCGGGCGCGTCGGTGCGCGTGCCTGTTTCGGGTGCGACAGACAAAAGTGCGGCGTACAGTGCGTTGGAAAATTTGCGCGCGGGATTGGGCGAAACCGACATGGCATCCGCGTTGACGCTCGCCGCGACGATTGCGGAAAACGAACCTGACGCGGAACTCGTCATTTTGTCCGACGGACATTTTCAATTGCCCGAAAACATTTCGATTCCGTCACGCGCGCAATTTATTCCCATCGGCAAGGCGCGCAACAATCAAGCATTCGGCGCGTTCACTTTGTCGAGCGAGGGGGGGCGGGGGGGGGTATCCGCGTTTTTGCAACTCGTGAATTATTCCGAGCAACCTGTCACGCGCCGCCTCGTGCTGCGAAATGAAAAAGGGCAACTCGTCGCCGCGCGCGACGTTGCGCTCGCGCCGATGAAAGCGCAAGCTGTCACGATTCCCGATTTACCTGCCGACGCGGAATGGTTCAGCGCGAATTTAGAAGGCAATGATTTTCTCGCGCTTGATGACCGCGCGTTTGCCGTCGTTCCCCTACGCGACAAAGTGAATGTCCGCGTCGTCACACAAGGAAATCGCTTTCTCGAAACCGCGCTCGCGTTGATGCCGAACATACAAGTGACGACGGTGCGCGCGAGTGATGTTGTGAGTGAAACGTCAAACGTGAAACGTCAAACGTCACTCACGATTTTGGATTCGACGATTCCTACAGGAACTTTACCCGGTGGAAATCTGTTGTTCATCGCTCCGCCGCGCGCGACGGAATTTTTCTCGATGACGGGAAGGATTGAAGCGCCGCAGCCAATTGTTGTGAACGCGGAGGATGCCATCACGCGTTATGTGGATTTGCGCGAGGTGGCGATTCAAGACGCGTCGAAAATTGAATTGCCGAAATGGGGACGCGCCGTGTTGGCAGACCGCGCGACAGGCGCGCCGTTGTTGATTGTTGGAGAAACTGAAGGAAGACACATCGGCGTTCTCGCGTTTGATATTCGTCACAGCGATTTGCCTTTGCGCGTCGCGTTTCCGCTGCTCATGGCGAATTTGCTTGACGCGCTGATTCCCGGCGGCGCAAGCGGCATCGCCTCGAATGTTGAACCGAATCGCGCGCTCGGCATTTCCGTTTCGCCCGAAACCAACGCGGTGTTGGTTCGCGCGCCCGATGGAAATGAAACCGCGCTCACACCCACTCTGGCAAAAGTCGTGTTCAATCAAACAACGCAGCTTGGCGTGTACGAAATTTTCGCGCGCGACGCGCAAAACAAAACGGAACGCATCGGACGCTTTGCGGTGAACGCGTTGAACCCCACCGAATCCGATATTTCCCCGCGCACTGATTTGCAGCTGGGCAGAGGTGACACAAAAACAAATGTGGAACTGCCGCGCGCGCGCAATGAATGGTGGATGCCGCTCGCGTGGCTGGCGTTGGCGTTGTTGATTGCGGAATGGTTGTACGCGTATCGGGGGCAGGTGGTGAGGTTGATTGAAAGAGTACGTGAAACGTAAAACGTCAAGCGTGAAACGTCAAGCGTGAAACGTCAAACGTCAAACGCGAAACGTCAAGCGTCACACAGCTTGTCCAGAATGCAATGAAGGATGAAACGTCAAATGCGAGAGGCAGGTGACGATATGAATTATCAAGAGTGGGAAGAGACGGTTCCTGAATTTATAAAGAATGATTCGCTTTGGAAAATGTCAATGTATCGCGCGGGATTGTTTGCTTCAAGTTTGGGTTGGCTGGATGTGACGAAATTGTATCGAGACGCGCGCACGATGAATTTGGCTGGGCAATTGTATGAAGCATTGGGTTCGATTCACGCGAATTTGGCGGAAGGATATTCGCGCGGGACAGGCAAAGACCGCGCGCGATTTTATGAATACGCGCTTGGCTCGGCGCGCGAAAGTCGCAGTTGGTACTATGACGCGCGCTTTGTAATCGGACAAGAAATTTTCATACATCGCGGAAAATTACTCACGCGCATCATTCAACTCGGTCTCACTATGATTCCCCAACAACGCGGCAGAACCTTACGCGAAGAAAATGAAAGGTATGTCGTCGATTTTGAAATCGAGTTTTCAGAGAATTTGCTTACATGGGAAGAATTACGCGACTGCCCATTGCCAACCCTTGACGCTTGACGCTTCACGTTTGACGCATCACGTATGTTTCTCTCTTTTCTCAATCCCACCGCGCTCCTCGCGCTTTTACTCGTACCGCTGCTCCTCGCGATACCACTATACGCACGCGCCCGCGCATCGTTCAACGCGCAATTTTTGTTCGGGCTATTTTTGCGCGCGCTGATTTTGCTTGCGGTGATTTTGGGACTCGCAGGCGCGCAAGTCGTGCTGCCCGTGAATCATACGACGGTGGTGTTTGTCGTTGACCATTCGGACAGCGTGACGACGGCGGAACAGCAGCGCGCGGAAAATTTTATACGAATAGCGTTGACGCACATGCGCGCGGAAGACCGCGCGGCGCTCGTGGTGTTTGGCGAAAACGCGTTGGTGGAACGCTTGGCGTCAAAAGAAAATTCGCTCGCGCCGATTGCTTCGATTCCGCGCACAACGCGCACGAATCTCGCGTCGGCATTGCGTCTCGCGCTCGCGCTGTTGACGGACGACGCGAACAAACGGATTGTGATTTTGTCGGATGGATTAGAAAACGCGGGACGCGCGGAAGAATTAAAGGAACTCGCCGCCGCGCGCAACGTCCAGATTGATTTTGTCGCGCTGCATCCGCCGCAAGGGACGAACGAAATTGTTTTGGATTCACTCGCTGCGCCCGCGTCGGTGCGCCAAGGTCAGGCGTTTGAAATCGTCGCGTTGATTTCGAGTACGACGAACGGCGCGGCGACAGTGCGATTGTTTGGCGACGGAAAATTGTTGGCGACGCAAAATGTGAATTTGCAAATTGGCACAACGCGCGTCGCATTTTCCATCAAAGCGGATGCTTCGACAGACTCAGCCGCAGGGTTCAAACGCTACACGGCGGAACTCGATGCAGCGAATGACACATTGAAACAAAACAACACTGCCGCCGCGTTCACGGTGGTGCAGGGACCGCCGCGCGTGTTGATTGTGGAAAACAAAAGTGGTGAAGCGGACAATTTGGTAAAAGCGTTAGAGTCGGCGCAGGTGATTGCCGAACGCATTGCGCCTTCTGCCGTTCCCGTTGAACTCGCGGCGTTGGCAAATTACGACGCGGTGTTTTTGGTGAATGTTCCCGCGCGCGCGCTGCCCGACAAGGCGATGCAGATTCTTCCTTCGTATGTGCGCGATTTGGGACGCGGGCTCGTGATGCTCGGCGGAAACAATTCGTACGGCGCGGGCGGTTATTTGCGAACGGAAATTGAAAAAGCATTGCCCGTTGATATGGACGTTCCCGCGCGCGAACAGAAACCGAATCTCGCGATTGCGTTCGCGATTGATAAATCGGGTTCGATGGGGCAGTGTCACTGCAATGACCCGAACGCGCAGCCGGGGAGTTATCCGCAAACCGTGAGCGGCTTGGCAAAAGTGGAACTCGCCAAAGACGCGGTACTGCAAGCTTCGCGCGCATTGGGACGCGCGGATTACGCAGGCATTGTGTTGTTTGACACGAACGCGTTGTGGGCGATGCACATGCAGCAGTTCAGCGACGCGAGCGAGGTTCAAGAAAAAATTGGCGGTGTGAGCGCGAACGGCGGCACAAACATCTTTGCGGGCTTGAGCGAATCGGTGAGCGCGTTAAAAGGCGTGTCCGCAAAATTCAAACACGTCATTTTGTTGACCGACGGTTGGAGCAATTCGGGGAATTATGACGCGCTCGTCGCGGACATGAAAAAAGAAGGCATCACCCTTTCCATCATCGCGGCGGGTGACGGTTCCGCGCCGTATCTTGCGGAACTCGCGCAGAGGGGGGGGGGCAGATATTTCGCGGCGGTGACGATGAGCCAGGTGCCGGAATTGTTTTTTCAAGAGACCGTGCGCGCGACGGGACAATACATCATCGAAGAAAATTTTCAACCGATTCCCGCCAGCACATCGCCGATTTTGCAAGGACTCGACGTGACGCGTTTGCCCGCGCTGCGCGGCTACAACGGAACAACGCCGAAAGCGACGGCGCGCGTTTCGCTTGTTTCGGCGCGCGGCGACCCGATATTGGCGACATGGCAATTTGGACTTGGACGCGCGGCAGTGTGGACGAGCGATTTCAAAGGACAATGGGCGACGGATTGGCTCGCGTGGAATGGATTCAACACATTCGTCGCGCAATTGACGAACTGGATTTTGCCGCAGGCGGATAGCGGAGGAATTCAGACAACGTTTGCGAATGATGGTGAGCAGACGACATTGCAAATTGTTTCGACGGATGCGAATGGACGCCCGCGCGATGTGTTGGAAACGAACGCGCAAATTATCGCGCCCGATGGTTCAACGCAGACAATCACACTGAGTCCGAACGCGCCCGGTACATACAGCGCGCCCGTCAACGCTTCAACGCCCGGCATTTATCTCGCGCAAATTACGCAAAAAGATGCAGGTGGAAATCCGATTGCGAGCGCGACAAGTGGACTCGTAATTCCCTATTCGCCCGAATACAAAATTACGAATTCCAACGCAACTGTTTTACCAACACTCGCGAACGCGACAAACGGACGCGCGCTTACCGAACCCGCGCAAGCGTTCGAGCCGTTCACAATTCCCGCCGCGCGTACGCAGCCGATTTGGGAATACTTGCTGCTCGCCGCCGCGTTACTTTTTCCGCTCGACGTTGCCGCGCGCCGCTTGCGTCTCGCGCGTTTGGATTGGGAACGCGTGCGAAATGTGCTGCGCGTTTCCTCGCGCGCCCAAACGCAAATTCCTGCACCGCGCGCGTTGGAGGGATTGTTTAATGCGCGTGAACGCGCGCAAACGCGTCCGAGTGTTGCGCGTTCAATTGTTCAGCCAAAAGATGTTGCACAAAAAGAAACTGGGAATGTGCCGCAATCCGCGCCTGTTGTGCAACAAAAAGATGTTGCACAGCAAAAAGAATCTGTGCCGCAACAAGAAGATGGGGGTGAGGAGGATATGACGGCGCGGTTGAAGCGCGCAAGGGAACGCGCGCGGAAAGGAGGAACTATGAAGTGATTTCCATATCAACGCTTACTACATTTTTTCTTTATGTTTAGGAGTCACTGATGGATGAAACAAAACACAAATCGCAAATCGCAAATCGCACCAATCACCTTCGAGAATGGATGTACGGGCGCGGCGAGTTTGGAACAATGGGCAAGAATTGCATTTAACACGGTTGGAGTATGAACTGCTGGCGTATTTGGCGAAACAAAATGGAAAGGTGGTAACGTATCAAGAGTTGTGGCGAAGGGTGTGGCAGTCCGACTGTCGAGTGGGAGCGACAGAAATAATAACGATGCGAGAAGCGGCGAAACGATTGCGTAGCAAATTGTGCGATTCGTCAGAGGTATGCCCACTCGAAAATGTGCGAGGGATTGGGTTTCGGCTGACCCAGAGAGCAATGGCGTTCGATTCGGATTAAGAGCAAAGGCGGCAGGACTTCCTGCTGCCTTTTTGTTCCGTTATTGTTCCGAAATTTTAATGTAAGGAATGCAAAAGGATGCTATAAAGGGAGTACTGGTCAAATTCCACAAGCCGAACGTTTCCTTCAGTTATATCTCAGCTGGACTTTATCCATTCGATAATGCTCAGGGGTATCTAAGGGACATAAAAGGGTATCTAGGGGCGTCTACGGTTACAAGAATTTCTGCCTCTACACGCCCTTGCTTGCCCCTTGATAATTCTTGACGCCCTTTGAAGGTATCTCAATGGACAAAGTCGAGCTCAGAGCTTGTTTGGGAATTACGAGAATTTGCCGAGATTTACGGGTCAAAATGCGAATTCAATCGTCGGGGCAAATCATGCTGTTTCCCCAACAAAAATGGGTGTTTCAGACAAATTCCTAAACAAGCTCTCAATAGTAAACCAAGAAGCCAAAGAATGAGACGAACTTTCAGACTGCTCGCAATAGTAGTCTTTGCAGGCGGGTACCTTTTTGGGACCGTATCCACTACGCAAGCGGTACCCCAATTTTCTTTTGCGGGATACCACCGCAATGTTTCCAATCGCGGTGTTCGCGCAGACATCGGCTTCAAGAATCCAAATGTTCCGACAGGGCAAAGTGTCGAGTGGGTAATGGCAGATGATGGCGGTATTAGCAAGTATATACAGATTGGCTGGCTGAAACGATCAACTGATCCAGCACCATTATACTTTGGAGAGTTCGGATGCGCTCCAGCGGTATGTCAACAAGTTGGTCCTGGCGCACCAAATGGAGTATCTCATCTTTACCAAGTTAATCTTAACAGTGCTAATACTGAATGGGTCTTCCGGATTGATGGGGCTGTGCAGGCAACAACACCTTGGCAGAATGTTGGGTTTCAGCAGACACCACGCGTACTGTATGAAGGCGAGACCTCCGATACAGCCGCGCAGCTTGGCGGAACGGCGGCAAGTCATTTGAGAATGCTTAACACAGCGTATAGCACAGCTCCAGGAACATGGGTCCAGGTTAACCCCAATCTGTTTGTAAGCACGACAACTCCCGGCACTTGCTATCGGGCGAGCAAAGGCACGGCTGGCGCAAGCACGTTTGTGGACAACTGGACTATCAACCCGCCGTGTTAGAATAACTACACAGGAGATCAAGATGAAGCGAATTCAATATTTGATAGTGTTTTTGATCCTCGCCAGCCTATTTGCTGTGGGATGGGTTATCAGTCAATCAGGCTCACAACAAGTCCAAGCAGTTCAACCTTCTGTCGCTCCTCCGCGCGATGCGATAGATGTAGATTTGCTGCAAAAACGATGGGGGCGAGTGTTTGTTCCTGCGGATGGCGCGGCGCAAGCATACGCGAAAGTGACCTCGGAACAAGCCCTCGTGACCGCCTATCAAAATAATTCCCAACTCAAGCAAGCAACGACGGTCTATACAAGTTTAGGATACCTCTCTGATCCGGGTCTTAATCAGGCTGTGCAAGCAGGCGACAAAGTAAATCAAATCGTCGCAGACTCGGGTCTGGTTTGGATTCTCACATTTGAAGGAATTCAAACCGTTTCGAGCGGTCCACCAGGCGTGCAACGCTCAGTTTCAAATGAACTGAACGTAGTTATCAGCGCAGTAAGCGGTGAAAAACTGTACGAATTTACTTATCGGTGAGAATTAGGAAAACAAGTCATGAGACGGCGGCACAGTCGAGCCGCCGTTTTATTTTTCTACGAACGAGGCGCACTCACAAATTGATTCGCCCCAATCCCCCTCCCATTATATAATCCCCACCTAATGTGCGACTCTTTTTAACGAAATAATCCATTGAGTTTTTCCTGTAGAATGGTTGTTACCACGCAACTATCACAGGAGGAATCCCCAAT
>CALMZO010000415.1 GCA_937870825.1 uncultured Chloroflexota bacterium
TTGATTTGGCGAACAAGGTTGTCTCACAATTTAGTCGGAATGGAGGACATGGAGTGTTTGATTGGGCGCAGCCATAAACATTCATTTTCCCAGTGAAAGAGAAAAGGATGATTTGTTGCCGTACACAAAAAAAAATTGCATATACATTAATATCGGGATGCCAACAAGACTTTCCATTCGAATTGATGATAACAAACTGGCAACGGCAACATTCCTGTAAAGTGTTGCCGTTGCCAGTTTGTTTTCTAACACGCACACTCCGGGCTTAGTGCATTGCGTTATAAATCAAAAGTGAAATCGGCTTTCCCCCATACACTTCCGCAATTCGTTCGCCTCCCACGCGTTCCAGCGTACTCACAAAATCGCGCAGAACCGCGTAATCGAATTCCGCATCCTCGCCGACCTCAACGCCAAAAACTTTCTTGAATTCTTCTTCTGGATTTGGCACGCCGTCAAAATCATAAAGCGTCCAACCGCGGTCCGTGTCGTCAACGAGTGCCAAGTGATGGGCGTTGAGTGTGATGTGTACTCTCGCGCACGGATTGCGAAACGCATCGTGTTCCCAACCGCCGCCTGTGATGATGCCTGTGAGCGTTTTCATCAGTTCTTGATTGTCATTCACTGGTTGAACTTCTCCCTGTTGTTTCGCTGGTGTAATCGCCAAAAAATCACGCTCGGAGATTTCTTGCATGGCGTAGGTCTGATTCGAATGCGTGTCAATCACTCGCACAACCTCGTATCCTTCGTGCAACTTTTGTGATTCGAGCGACGCCATTTCGCGCTCAATGTCGGTGGAAGGATAGGGATGCGTATTGACTCCTTTTTGTCGCGTTGCATTACGCGTCGCGCCGTAAGCAGCAATAACAATCTGATTGTTCATAACCTCGCTGCGCGTTTCGTAAGCGCGCAGTAAATATAGCTTGCCGCCACTGACCGATACGCTTTCAAACAATTCCGATTCCTTGACAAATTGCGCGCCAAGAATTTCTCGCTCCGCTCGCTCGTCAGACGCTTCCCGCAGCGCGCTCATCACATTGAAATAATTTTCCCGACTGATGGTTCGCACATCATCCTCCTTGTCCGCTATCACCTTTCATTGCCAAAAAGAAGAGCGGTGTTCGCTGAAATGAATCAAGCGAACACCGCTCAATACAATCGCTATTTACTTTGCCGATTCTTCGCGCATTGCACTTGGCGTAATCTGCGCGAGGGTTTCTTGCATCCGCGCACGCGTGTATTGAGAACGAGCGCGCAACCGTTTGACCGATTGGTGAAAGGGTTTGAATGTTGAACCGCGATGTTTTTGCAGCCAACGCGCGGCGGATTCGAGATTGTTTTCTGCCTCTTCTAAACGCATGACTACGCGCTGCATATCGTAAAATTCTTGCATTGCCTCTGCAAGATCGAGAGACCATACCCGCGCAATCGAACTTGTAACCTCTTCGAGCGCTTGCTCGCGTTCAAACGTCACATCATCACCGTCGCGGCTTGCCCATTCGTAATTATCGTTTGCGACAAAGAGATAGCTGATGGACCACGCGGTGTGGTAGAACCAATGTATGCAATCTTCGGCGTTTCCGACGAACGTGATGTACGTCCACGAACCGTTTTTATCATTTCGCTCCTGAATCAAGAATGGCACATCGCCAATGCCATCAATCTCGATTCGCTCCGCCAGCGCGACGTACGAACATTTTTCAAAATCCGCGCGAAAACCACTCACGCGAATTTCAGGAATCGGCGCATCTTGTTCGAACGCAACTTCATGTCCCAAAAGGTTGAGCGTTGCCGTCAAATATTCATCGCCGACGATTCGCGCGGTGCGGCTGTAGATGAGGGTTGACTCCAAATGCGGATGCCAACTGTCCTCATCAACTGTTTCAATCCACACCTCACCGCTGGATTTTTCCACCAGCGTATAGCCCAAGCACTTGAGTAATACTTGAGTGAACTTGCCGCGCTCCAGCCATTTGCCGTATGGTTCTCGGACGCATTGTGCGCTCTCAAATCGCGGAGGCGCGTCGCGAAAATCTTGACGCGCTCGCGCAAGTATGTCGTCCACGATACTCGTCACAATCACGTTCGCCGCTGCTCGCAAGGCGTCGTCTTGAATCAATTCACCTCGTTCGGGCAATTGCGGACGCACACCGCACGCAGGTTCGATATGCCAAATCGTCAAACTGTTCGCAGCGATTTCTGCCAAGGCTGTGAGCGCTTGATTCTGTGCTGCCTCGTTCAGCGCGGCGGTCAGGTGATTTGAAAGCAGCGGCACATATTCCCAACACGCGTGCCCGCGATGATATCCCGTGCCGTACGGGATTTCCCACCCGATTCGCCCAACCGATGTCTCAATCACATTCACGTCTGAACTGAATGTGCGCGGCGTAAGCTCCATCGTTTTACCATCTTCGGTATATTGAACCGCGTATGGATATTGCGCGCGCGCCTCGATAAGCAAGTCTCGATTCACCTGTCGCCTCTCTCGTTCTGTCACACACAAGCGAATCAAAAGACCATGCGCGTCGTTCGTTTCCCCAATCAGTTCAACGTGAATCCACGACGCGTTCTCATCCTGAACCGCGCGGCGAATATCGTCTGGCATTAAGCGCATTCGCCAATTGCCCGCGCCGCGTGACGTGACCTCAATCCATTCCACATACGCGGGATTGAAAAGGGCAAAGAACCCCAAACCCGCTGGTTCAATGATTTGTGCTTGGTCCCAACCGCTCGCGCCCGCGTCCAACAAAATTTGTGGGTCATCCATTCCCGCGCCGTCATCTTGGATTTCCAAAATCGTGGAAGATGAATCCCATTGCACCTTCACATGCGTTGCACCCGCACGATACGCGTTTTGAAAAAGTTCACGCAGCACGCGCGAGAATGAACTGAACATGCGCGGCGCCTCCATCGCCACACGCGGCGAAACGCGCGGACGTACGCGCCACGCCTTTTCAGTTTCAGAGGTGATGGCAAGAGTTGTGGTTTGTATCATCTCATCTCCTTTTGGATCGCATCACCGTTCATCGGGTAATAGCACACTAGTGACTCGTTGCCCTGCGTCATCAGCCGGGTCCGAAATAACCCAAAGCATCAACTCGTCGCCGATACGATATTGCGAAAGAATCATGTTGCCGTCGGTCAATGCGCGGTCATTCATGCGTTTGTCGCTCTCAGCAATCTCTCCCCAATCACCGCTCGCGTGTCGCACGAGGAGCTCGGCAAATTTTTTCGCACTGTTGTCAAAACTCGCCATCGCTTGCGCGGCGCGGCGCGTAATGCCCACATTTCCTAAATCGAATTTCGGTTGCATAGTGATTTCTACCTTTCTCATCCCACCGGAAACAATTGTTGTTGTTCGGCTTGAGATGGTGTTTGGGTAAATACACGAGCTCTGTTCTCTGTGTTGGCTATGTTCGCCAACGCGCCTCTTTCCTGTATAAGGCGCGCTACATCATCATTCGCCAACTCGCTTAATGCCGCCTTTGCAATCGCGAGTGTGGTTTGACGACGCGCGGACAATGCTTCGAACTCGTATTCGCGCAGGATGCCACTTTCACGAATCCATCCTTTCAATATCTGCTCAACATCGCTCCATGTCCACCTTGCATCACCGACGCTTTCAAATGTTGCATGATGGCGTACGAACGCAAGACGTTTTTCGGCGGTGTCGCACCACGCTTCATAAAAACCAAATCGGTTGTAGTGAGCGATGTGCATGAACAAATGCGTCATGCGCTCGTAAAACCATTTGTGAAACATCTCAAACGGACAGCGCGCTTGCACAAATTTGATATAGTGCCGCGCAAATTTTTCCTTGTCTGCTACGGTATGCCATTTGGTCGGCGTGAACTGCCACGCCGCGCGCGAATCGTCCAGAGTCAGCACGCTTCACCTCCAACAAAAAATGCGAATTGTACGCTGTACAATTCGCATCCTTGATACAAAATAACAGAGACCTCAAGTGAACAACCTTGAGGTCTCTTTGAATTGATTCAAATCTATTTCGTCACGCGTTACACGCGGCGAAATTTCAGACCGGCTGTCTGCTCTTTTTTGCCGCGCACACGGCAAGTGCCATCGCTTGGTGCATATCTTGACTCTGTTCCACATGACGCGACGCTTTGATGAGCATAAGCAAATGCTCATCGCTTGCTTCTTGCTCGTTCATCATCAAATGCGCCACGCGCACAGCGGCTCTGATTTGGAAATCGAGTTGTTGATTCGGTTCGGTTGGCGAAACTCGGCGTTTCATTCGCGCCTCCGTGGTATCATGCTTCCCTGCGCGCACTATACCACGCCGCGCGTCAAATTTCAACAACTACGCAGATTGAATTTTTGGGCGAATCACGTCACATCGTTTTTCGCGTTCACATGTGCAACAAGAATTTCCATGCGCCAGCGCAACGCCTGTTCAATGAGTGGTTCGAGCATTACAAAGTTATCGGCGGACCAATATGCGGCACGCTTTGTGTGCCATTCGAAAGGTTCGAACGCAATCTGCGGCGCGGCAAAACGTTTGGCGCAAAATTGTTCGCACAGCCGCGCCAGTATCTCGCGTGGCGCGAGCCAATAATCTCCGTGACCGAGAACAAATTTGTAGATTTCAATGTCCTCTTCGCCGAGTTCGACATCATTCGGCACTTTTTTCCGCGTGACTTTTTGAGCCAACGCGCGGTCTCGAATTAACGACGCAGCTTGTGCAATCAAAGCCCCGTCTTGGCGCAGTAGCGTATCGGATTCGCGCAATCCGTACCTGACGCTGTATTCGGACAACGCGCTCGCATCCACGAAACGTTTCCCTTTCCGCACGCGCGTTGTGACGCCGAATGCTTTGCCTGCTTCATAGTCGAGCCAATGCCCGAGCAGTTCGTGCGCGAGTGAACGAATCAAACGCCCGGAATGGGTCAAAGTGCCAACGGTCACAGTCTTTTCACTCGGCACATACAACCCGCCTGCATCGCCACGCATAAACGGATGTTTGCCCAACGTGTGTGCAATCGTCAGATTCGTCGCGCGCAACAAATTGCCGAGCGGTCCAATCACGGCTTCGATTTCATCCAGTCCTTGTGCGAGTTCGTCCATCGTCTCGCCGCGCATCGGTTTGCCATTTTGCAACTTGGCTTTGAAACCGCGCGTCGCCAAGAGTCGCGTGTCCACTGCGAGACTTGCATTTGCGAATGAAGTGTGTCGCCCTTTTTCGTAGCGCTGTCGTCCCGTGAACGCGCGTTGGAATTCGACGCGCTGAGCAATGATTTCACTTGGAACAGATTCGCCGCGTCGAATCGCGTCCTTGACCAACAGCATATATTCGCGGCGATACCAATTTTCATTTTCAGGCGTCAGACCATCACGCTCGATTTTTTCGAGCGTATGGGTTATCGCACGCAAACGCAGCAAGAGTTCGAGGCGGCGTTTGGTCGCGCGTCCGCCCAGTGTTTCCAGTTCTGCTTGTTTTGCGACACGCTCCTTTTCCAAATTTCGCTTTTGCGATTCAAAGCGAAAGCGAAGGTAATCTTGCTCAAATAGTCCGTAAGGTCGGCTGACAAAAACGCCCTGCGACTCTTGGTCTGCGGGGCGTTCTGTTTCAGAGTGTGAATTGAGTTGGGCGATCAAGTTAGTCTGTTCATTTCCACTTGAAAAGCTGAGACTTGCTTGAACCCAATCGTTCGCGGCTTGGTTCATCATCTGATTTAGTCCACATTCACCAACACGCGCGTTTTGCAATCACGCGTAATCCAGTGTCGTTCACCGCCTGCATCGTGATGGGGTAAACCGATTTCGACAACTGCACCGTTCGGGTCAGCAAACGCCCGCGCGCAAATCACATAAGAGCGCCTCGGTGCGCGCACCCAATCGGACGTTTCAACAATGAGTTGTTGCGACGGATGTTCGATTGCCCACAACGCGGCGAGCGATTGCCATGTCGTCAGACGACTCGTGTGTTCGCGAATAAATTTTTTCGTCGACACATCTTTGCCCACCAAGTATGATTTGCCACTCTCGATCAATTTTTCCCATGTCCATTGACTCCATTCACTCGCGTTCGTGTGATAGAAATTTTCATGCGTTGTGACAGTGTATGTTCTGCCAACGGCGCGTCGAATATCGTCCAAAGTCACATTCAATTTTTCGTCACTCATTCGCTCCCTCCTATCTCTGAATGCCGAACAACTCATTCACATCCATCCGAATCGCTGCCGCAACACTTTCGCGTGTGACATAGCGCGCGTTGGATGTGCCGGGGTCGAGTGAAAAGTACAGCGAGAATCGTTTGAGTTGTCCCAGTAGCAATTGCAGCAACATATCGGCAGCATGTGCGGCGACACAGCGATTGATGGTTGCTGATTGCAAATTACGCAGCGCGATTTCCGCGCACGACAAATTTCCTGTTCCCGTTTCTTCGGGTAATGGTTGCAAAATTGCCGGTTCCATCCACGCGGGCGACGGCAAGTCAATGCAAATGCCACCGCTCCGCGCGGGAAATGATTTTTGCACGCGTTCCAGAGAATTTGTCGAGCCGAGCAAAATTTCTCCTGAACGCGCCCAGTTGCCGCAATTGAGCCACCATACCGACGGCTGATATGCAAAGCGATTCAGCGCGTCGTTCAAACTTTTTCGGGCGTCGGCATTGTCCACGCAGCCAATCAGAATGTGCTGGCTGCCATACTCAAGCATCTCTGCACGAAACTTTTCGGGGATTGCTACCGCGCGTAATCCAAACGTGAGCGCGTATCGTTCCGCGAGCGCGAGCGCTTTGTGTTTGCCCACATCAGCAGGACAGAACCGCTGCCGCCCCACATTTTTGAGTTCGACAATATCAGGGTCAACGAGATAAATCTGTTTGAGCGGTGTGGGCGTGCGTTTCATCCCATTCGTCGCAATCCACAATTGAGCGACGGCATCCGCAATGTGACTGCCCGTTCCACCGCAGCCAACAATCCACAAATTGATTTCGCCTTGCCGCAGTTTGATGGGCGAGGCGCGCGCGTAATCAGAATCAACGCGCAACGGTTTTCCATTTTCAGCATCGTGCGACTTTATTTTTTTCGCGCGTTGTTTGCTTTTGTTTTTCATCGTGTTTCCTATTCAAAAAACACGCGACGCAATCCAATTCACATTGCGTCGCGTGTTCAATGATTTCGCATCAGCGTTTGCTCCAACACTCTGCCGATGCTGTTGCCCATTGCAACCAAATCGTCAAAGGGAAAGCGTTCAATCCTTTCCCGCGACAGTTCTTGCCACAATTCGCGGATGTCGTCTGAAAACTTTTGCGATTTGTTTCCGATGCTGTGTTCGTTAAATGGACTGTTCAAAAAGAGCTGCCACGCTTCGTGAATCGTTTGCGGCGAACATGGCGGCAAGATGTTCGTGCCAAAGCATACGAGCCCTTTGTCATTCACATTTGGGAACGGCGCATGATACGCCGCGTTGCGTGGGTCGCGCGTCCACCCTTCATCATCTACTGCCCAAACGTAGTAATCGAGGCGCGTACCTGCGAAAACAAGCGACGGCAAGGGAATCGTCAAGCGCGTGTTGCGATTCCCTTCCACAAGAATCAATGTTTGCAGGCTCGGAGGAATCGCAATCGCAATCCATTCCGCGCCGTTCGCTTTGCCCC
>CALMZO010000416.1 GCA_937870825.1 uncultured Chloroflexota bacterium
GTCTCGTCTTTTTGTTTGCCGACGCGAATTTCGAGCAGTTCAAATTCGCTGCCGCTGTCCATGATAGTGTCCCACACGCGCGGCAAAATGTACGAGTCAATGATGTGACCTTCGAGAGTGATTTCTTCAGTGACTGTTTTCATTGGTAGAGATTGGAGATTGGGTGATTGGGTGATTTTTGATTTGCGACTGGGTGGATGACGTTTCATGTTTGATGTTTGATGTTTGACGTTTGACGTTTGACGTTTCACGTTTCACGTTTTACGCGTGACGCTTGCCGTGTGTTGAGAAGGATTGCAAGAGGCAGCAAGAGAAGAAGAATCCCAATTGCCACATACAGCATCGTCATGCCCCCAAGATTCGCAAGAAAATCAACGCTGACCTGGACAAGCGCAATCAACAAGAGCAAGACTCCTGCAAGAAGCGGCGCGGCGATTATCATTGCAAAAAATTGTCCGTTGCCGCGAAAACGGATTTTCCGAATGCGCCCCATCATCAGGAAAAATGCCGCGCTGCTGATGCTCCACGCGAACGGAAGATAAAAGGGAATGCCGTTGAAAAACGCGAATGATTCCGATGGAAAAAGCCACCAGCCCGCGTTCAGCGCGAGCGCGTCGAGCGGCAGGAACAGCCACGGCGTTATCGCAAAAATCCAAAACGCCATCGCGCGCAAATTTTCCGCGTCGGCAAAACGTTTCGCAATCGCGTAGGCGACATAAAACAGCGCGGGATACAACATGACCGTCAGCGACGGCGCCGCGCCAAAGACGAGCATGTTGCGGTTGTACGCAATCTGTCCGCGTTCGCCCACGACGACCAACAAACTGATGAGCAGGATTGCAAAAATATAACCGATGAGAAACCACTGCTGCGCGTACCGCGCCCCCTCTGTCCGCCACGCGTAAATCAAGCACACGGCAAAGAGCAGCACCGCGCCGAGTTGGATAAAAAATGTTGTGTCCAATTGCAAAAATTATAACATAAAGGATAATGCGGACTGGACTCGGCAACCTGCTTGCCGCTGAACAATGAACAATTCCTATTTGTTCATTGACCCTTGTCCGTTGTTCATTGATGATTACCTTTGGCGAACTCCGCAAAAAGTCTGTCGCGTGGCAGATGGAAATCGGCGACGTAGAAAAAATTTACGCGCGCGACTGGCTCTTGTACGGCATCTTTGAAAATGACGCGCTGCGTCATAATTTGGCGCTGCGCGGCGCGTCGGCGCTGGCGAGCGCGTATTTCGAAAATTACCCGCGCGTGGACGACGTGGATTTTGCGCGCATGGGCGAGATGGACGATGCGGCGCGCGAACGCGAATTTAGCAACGCGGTCATTGCGGCGGCGCGCGCGTCGGGCTTGCAATTCCGCGTAAACAAATTCAAGCCGTATCGGGTGTGGGTGGAATTTACGGGACCGTTGGGGCGACGTTCTGCCGCGCAGCCGTTTATCATCGCCAATCTTGTTTCGCAGACACCGCGCGCGCAAATCTCCGAACGCGCGTTGGCGCATCCGTTCAGTGATGCATGCCATGTTCAAGTGCGCGCGCTTTCGCTTGACGAACTCGCGGCGGAACACATTGCGCGCTATCCCCAAAAACCGCGCGCGCGCGATGTTTTTGATTTGTGGTTTATTCTCACACACGGCGCGAACGAACTGAACAGGAACGCCACCCGCGCGCTCGCGCAAAACATTGCCGACGAAAAACATATCGCGCTGCGCGCAGAATTGGATTCAACGTACGCCCCGTTATTGGAACGCGCGTGGGAAAATGCGCTCAAGCAAATTCGCCCACATCCGCCGTTTTCGCAAGCGCGCAGTGAAATTGAACAGGGGCTTGCGGAAATTGTGCGATAGTCTGCCTGGACGGGCTTGTCCGTGTTACCGTGATTTCAATCGCCCCATGCCACCAAAAATCTTTGTCATTACACCGATTCCATTTATAATAGCGCGCCTATGTTCGAGAGTTTATCCGACAAATTAGAGGGCGTATTCAAGCGTCTTTCCGGCAAAGGAAAATTGACTGAAGCCGATGTGGATGTGGCATTGCGCGAAGTCCGCATGGCGCTGCTCGAAGCCGACGTAAATTTAAAAGTCGTGCGCCAATTTTTGGAACGCGTGCGCGCGCGCGCCATTGGCGCAGAGGTGATGGAATCGCTCACGCCCGCGCAAGGCGTCATCAAAATTGTCAACGAAGAACTGATTGCCATGCTCGGCGAACCTGCGAAACTCGACATTTCGGGTCCCGCGCCGCATGTGCTGATGTTGGTTGGACTGCAGGGCGCGGGCAAAACGACGACGGCGGCAAAACTCGCGCTGCATCTTCGCAAACAAGGACAGCGTCCGTTGCTCGTGGCTGCCGACACGCGCCGCCCCGCCGCGATTCAACAATTGCAAACGCTCGGTAAACAATTGGATATTGCCGTTTTTGCAGAAGACCCAAAAATTGCGCCGCCGCAAATTTGCGCGGACGCGGTGAAACACGCAACGCAAAATAATTACACGATTGTTTTGTTGGACACTGCCGGGCGTCTGCACATTGACGACGACTTGATGAACGAATTGGAACAGGTGAAAAAGCGCACGTCACCGCAAGAAGCATTGCTCATCGTGGATTCGATGACGGGGCAAGAAGCGGTGCGCGTCGCGGACGAATTTAACAAACGGGTTGGCATTACGGGATTGATTTTGACCAAAGTGGATGGCGATTCGCGCGGCGGCGCGGCATTGTCGGTGCGTTCCGTGACGGGCGTTCCAATTAAATTCCTCGCCGTCGGCGAAAAAGCCGATGCATTGGAACCCTTTTACCCGGACCGGCTCGCCTCGCGCATACTCGGCATGGGCGACGTCCTCACGCTCATCGAACGCGCGCAGCAAAATCTCGACCAAGAACAAGCGCGGGTGGCTGCCGAAAAGATGCTCAAGGCGCAGTTCACGCTCCAAGATTTTTTGACGCAAATGCAGCAAATCAAAAAGTTGGGACCGTTGACGCAATTGATGGGCATGATTCCCGGCATGTCGCAGTACGCGAAACAAATTCCGGAAGAACAGACAGAAAAACAATTCCAGCGCATCGAAGCGATTATCAATTCGATGACGCCGGACGAACGCCGCGACCCCGACATATTGAACGCGCGCCGCCGCCAGCGCATCGCCAAAGGCAGCGGGACGCAGGTGCAAGATGTCAACGAATTGATGCGCGAATTCAAGCAGATGCAAAAAATGATGCAGCAGCTCGGACGCGCCGGCAAAGGCGGACGCGGCGGATTGCCACGCATCCCCGGGTTTCCGGGGCTTGGCTAACCGTTAATTGTAATTTCAATGTAACGATAAAAACCGTTACTCACATGTAAAATAACCCGTATGACGAGTTGCAAATCGTCATGCGCTCAAGGAGCACAACGCAAGCCATGGCTACCAAAATTAAATTGACGCGAATGGGCATGAAAAAACAACCGACCTATCGCGTCGTGATTCAAGAAGAACGCAGCAAGCGCGACGGCAAGTTCATTGAAAATCTTGGGCAGTACGACCCGCGCCAAAATCCGCCGCTTGTCCAACTCAAAGCCGACCGCGTGAACTACTGGCTCAAGGTGGGCGCTATCCCAACCGATTCCGTCGGACGCCTCCTCAAGATGGCGGGCATCACCGACAAGTATTACAAGCAGCGCAAACAGACCAAGACTGCCGAAACGACTGAAGCAAAAGCAGAATAGGATGCGCGTAGCCGGGCGACCCGCAACAAGGTCCAACCCGTCTGCATGTCTCGATGCGTCCCAACCTATTTCAGCACTTGTGCTGCAAGAGTACGTGAGAGAGAACGATTGTGAACATACAAGAACTCGTCGAATACATCACCAAGTCTTTGGTGGATGACCCCAATCAAGTCCGTGTGAACGTCTCGGAAAACGCACACGCCGTCAATGTCGAATTGCAAGTCGCGCCCGAAGACATGGGACGCATCATCGGCAAAGGCGGACGCGTCGTCAATTCCTTACGCACTCTCGTTCGCATTGCGGCGATTCGTCAAGGCAAACGCGCCACACTGGAAATTCTGGATGCCAACGGCAAAGTGAGCCATCCCCACGAGTCGTTTCATCACGCGTAAATTGCGTAGGGGCGAATGCATTGTGCGTTCGACGTTTTGTGTCGAACGCGGTGCTTTGCCCCTACTTTTCCAATGTCCCCCGACAACCCGCAATTCCTCGTCGTAGGTGAAATCCTTAAACCCTTTGGTTATCGCGGCGAGGTCAAAGTTCGAGTCATCAGCGATTACCCCAAACATTTGCTTAAACACAAAACAGTCTATCTCGGTACACCCCCGCGCGCGTTTCAAGTCGAACGCGCGCGTTTTCATGCCAACTATATCTTGATGAAATTTGTCGGGTGCGACAGCGACACCTCTGTTGCGAAACTACGCGGCGAAATCGTGCACATCCCCATTGAAGAAGCCGCGAAACTCAAAAAGAATCAGTACTATCATCATCAAATCATCGGACTGAATGTTGTCACCACCAACGGTGAAACACTCGGCGCCGTTGCCGAAATTTTGGAAACCGGCGCGAATGATGTGTACCTTGTTCGCACACCGGATAGCAAAGAAATTCTCGTGCCCGCCATCAAAAGCGTGGTCAAAAAAATTGACCTTGATGCGAAAACGCTCACCATCGAATTGATGCCCGGGCTCATCGAATAAAAATATGCTTTCACTCTTTCGCCTGCGCCCCTGGCGCGCCTTACTTTTACTTTGTGCAGGGCTTGCCCTCGTTTTTTGTTTCAACCTTCCAAATTCGTACACCGCGAGCGCGAGCGCGCCGCAGCCCCGGCGCGCGCCCATTTTGGGAACAAACGCTGCCGACACCATCCCCGACCAATACATTGTCGTTTTCAAATCCACGGCGGGCGCGGCGGAACGACAGAAAACCACTGCGCGCGTCGCCAACGAATTCAGTGCGACCGTGCTGCATGAATATCGCGCCGCGCTCAACGGGTTTGCCGCGCGCTTGAATCCACAAGCGCTCGCCGACCTGCAAAAGAATCCGCTCGTCGAATTCATTGAACTCGACCAGCGCGTGTCCATTGACACCGGCAGCATTGTTCGCCGCGCGCCAACCGTTCTTGACACGAGCCAGCAAAAGCCGACGTGGGGCTTGGACCGGACTGACCAACGGAAACTGCCTCTCGATTCCTTGTACCGGTACACGCCAACCGGCGCAGGCGTCAACGTGTATGTGATTGACACGGGCATTCGCATCACTCACAACGAGTTTGGCGGACGCGCGCACAGCGGCTATAGCGCGGTCAACGACGGCAACGGAACCAACGATTGCCAAGGACACGGCACGCACGTTGCAGGCACGATTGGGAGCAAGCGGTTTGGCGTTGCAAAAATGGTGGACCTCTTTGCGGTGCGCGTATTGAATTGCTTTGGCTCTGGCACTGTTTCTGCAGTGATTGCAGGGATTGATTGGGTCACCGCGAATCATGTCAAACCTGCGGTGGCGAATATGTCACTCGGCGGACCCAAATCCACGGCGATGGACAATGCGACGCGCGCATCCATTAACGCGGGCGTCGTTTATGTGATTGCGGCGGGCAACAATGCAGCCAACGCGTGCAACACGTCTCCCGCCCGCGTCGCACAAGCTCTCACCGTCGGCGCGACGACAAAATCGGACACGCGTTCTTCTTTTTCCAACTACGGCTCGTGCCTGGACATCTTTGCGCCCGGTTCTGACATTACCTCGCTTTGGAATGCGAGCAACACCGCACTCGCGACGATTAGCGGCACATCTATGGCAGCGCCGCATGTGGCAGGCGTCGCCGCGTTGTATCTTCAGGACAATCCGAATGATTTGCCCGGAACGGTGATGAATGCCATTCTGACTAATGCGACAAAGAACCGCGTCGGCAATCCGGGCGGCGGTTCACCGAACAAATTGCTGTATGCTCTGTTCGAGCCGGTCAATATCGTCCGCAACCCGGACTTTGAAGCTGGCGGCAATCAATGGAAAAACGGAAGCGGGATTATTGACACGCTAAAACCGCACCAAGATTTGTACAGCGCGTCGTTTTGCGATGCTGACAGTTGTACGGAATGGATTGAACAATCCTTTATCGTTCCGCAGGGCGCCAAGCTGCGCTTTTGGTGGTACCAAACGAGCGCCGAGGACAGCGTCACAGCGAACGATTTTTTGCGCGTACAACTCTTGCGCCAAGATGGCACTGTGCTCAAAACCCTCCGCGAATTCAATAACACGAGTGTGCGCGATATGTGGAGCGAAGACGCGCGCGGGCTTTCCGCGTACACGGGGCAACGCGTCAGGTTGCGCTTTACGGTGACAACAAACAGCACCCTGCCGGGCGCATTTTTTATAGATGATGTGTCAGTGCAATAAAAAAAGAGGCGCAACATTGGTTGCGCCTCTTTTTTGTTTATGGTATTCTCGCCGCGTGACAGACCTGCGCTACTTTATCGGATTCAATCGCGTCAGCGGCATCGGTCCGGCGAAACTGCAACGCTTGCGCGATTACTTTGGCGACTTGGCGACAGCGTGGACAGCCGGAGCGTACGAACTCACCGAAGCGGGACTCGACAAACGCGCGCTCGAAAATTTTTTGCACGCGCGCAAAGAATTGAATCTCGACGCGGAAGTCGAAAACGCCCAGCGCGCCTGCGATTTCATTTTGACGTGGGACGACCCCAATTATCCGCGCCGCCTCAAAGAGATTCCGCAGCCCCCGCCCGTTTTGTACATCAAAGGCAATTTCAAAACCGAAGACGAATGGGCGCTCGCGATTGTCGGCACGCGCAGCGCAAGCGCGTACGGCAAAGAAACGACGCGCACGCTCGCGGGCGAACTCGCGCGCAACAAGATGACGATTGTGAGCGGGCTGGCGCGCGGAATTGATGCCGCCGCGCATGTTGCCGCGCTCGACGCGGGCGGACGCACTATCGCGGTGTTGGGCAACGGGATTGACCAGGTGTATCCGCCCGAACATACCAAACTCGCGCGCATGATTACCGAAAACGGCGCGCTCATTTCCGATTATCCGCTCGGCGTGAAACCGGACGCGACCAATTTTCCCGCGCGCAATCGCATCATCAGCGGTCTGTCGCTCGGCGTTTTGTTTGTCGAAGGCGACCAGGTGAGTGGCGCGATGATTACGTGCGAATTCGCATTGGAGCAAGACCGCGAAGTCTTTGCCATTCCCGGCAACATTTTTCGCAAAGAGTCGCGCGGACCGAACAAATTGATTCGCGACAGCCGCGCGAAATTGGTGACGAGCGTCGAGGATATTCTGGAAGAATTGAATCTGACGATGATTGCCGAACAGCAGCAAGCGCGCACCATCGTTCCGTCAAATGAAACGGAAGCGGTGTTGTTGAAATACATTTCCGCCGACCCGACTCACGTTGACGACATTCGTCAAGCGAGCGGCTTGCCCATCGCGCAAGTGACATCCACATTGGCATTGATGGAACTAAAAGGTTTATTAGTCAATAATGTGGGATACGTGGCGCTCGCTGCGCCCGCGTCCGAGAATAAAAAAGAGACGCGACCAATTGGTCGCGTCCTGTAGTTTGGAGTGGTTCGCTTTCAAGGTTTCTTGCGCAGTTCTTTCAGCTTGCGATTGAATTCCTTTATCCACTCACGTTCCTCGTCATCGAGAAATCCCCACGCACCGGCGCGCGTTGCCGAAATGCCCCCATACAACTGATAGAACCGTTCGACATCGCCCAAGTGAATGAGGTCTTGGTAGGCGGGCATGTCGCCGAAGAGTGTAAGCAGCGTTTCCTCGCTTTCCACGTGGGCGAACGCGCGCAGGTATTCCGCGGCGTGTTCGTGGCTTGGTGGGACGATACCGCTGATGACCGACAGCACACCGGCTTTTTCGGGATTCGTGAGCGTGAGCGCGCACGCTCGAATTTCGTCGAGTGACGCGTTCGGTTTTTCTTTGACGAGTTTCATGAGGCGCGCGGCGCGTTCAAGTTCGATGAGACCGCGATGCTTTTTTAACCATTCGAGCGGCGGTGGAATCGCGCTCGTCGGCTGTTCGCAAAAGATTGTGGGATTGCTGAAGCAGCGCAGCATCGTTTCAATCATCACGCGCCCTCGATGGGATTCCTGCGCCGACATCTTTGGCGCATCCTGTTCCGCATGTTTGGTTGGAGTGATAAACGTTTCGAGACCAAATGCGGCGAAGAGGTTTGGTTGCTGCAACACCTTACTCCGCGCTTTCATTGCCCGCCTCCTCTCGCATACCGTCGTGCGCGGTGTGTTCGTGCCGGCAGCGCGCGCACGCGCCGTCTTGGTCGAGAACGAATTGCCCTTCCACGCTGCAGCATTCGCAGTCGTCCTCGTCTTCGGTCAGGCGTTCCAAGATTCCTTGTGCGGCATATTCGATGGCTTGGTCGAGTCCCTTGCCCGCAATCCAAAAATCTTTCATCGCGTCGGCGATCTCGTCGAGTTCGGCTTTGGTGAGTGTGGACACGTCGTACCCCGCATTCGCAAACAAGTCTTTGTCCACGACGAGAGTGAGGTTTGTCCATTCTTGCAGCGCGTCGGGAGAATCCGTGAGTGCGTGCCACACCATATCGAGCGACTGTTCGAGTTCACACGCGTGCGCCCACGTGATGTGGGGAATCGCGTAGACGATGGTCTTGAGTTCAGCGACGTGTTGCGCCAATACTTCGAGATTCATTTCTGGGTCTCCTGTGGAAAGTAAAATGCCCTGCCACGCGCAATCACGTGGCAGGGCATTGGATCTGTTATGGTTCGGTTTCCGGTTGGTCTTGCAGGTGCGGCGTTTCCTCGATGCCAAGCTCGTGAAAGAGAAGTTTGATGCCGAGCCAACCCGCGTAATCAGTTTGCAAGCGCACCAGAATCGCGGTCATGGCATCGGGCGAGAGGTGTGCCGTGATGTTAAAGATGAGGTCGTCGCCTGTGGTGATGCGCCGCAGCAACGCTTCGCCCTGTTCGTCGAGATATTGCTTTGGTCCTGTGATGGAGTGTTCCTGAGGGTTGTATTGAAATTCGCCGACGGTAATCATTTTGCTAAAGTGAAACTGCCCGCCACGTGCGTTCACGTGGCGGGCAGTTCGTTTAAGTTTCCTTATTTGGTTTTTGCTGGCGCCGCTTTGGATTTGGCAGGCGCTGCCTTTGTCTTGCCGTTTTTGTAAAGTTGGGATTGTGCGTCTTTTGGAGCATCGGCTTTCTGTTTGGCGTGAGCGGCTTCCACCTGTGCGATAACCGCTTTCGATGCTTTGTCATTCGCCGGATGTTGTGTATCCGAGCAATCCTGTTCGGGTGTTGGGGCGTCCGGCTGCGGCTTGACGTTCGGCGCGGGTTTCTCTTCCTTGCCATCCCTGCCGATGTGCATGGGCATGACCACGTGCACATAGTTGCGGGACTTGAAAAAGCCCGGACTTGCATTCGTGTTGACGTACAAGCGCGCCGGCGCGTCTCCGTCGTTGTAGGACACGGCTTTGATTGCATCGCTGAGGTAGCGTGCGTTGAATGCAATCTCAAAGTCCGTTGCAGGTGCTGCGCTGTCGAATGGAACGGAAATGCGCTCTTCAAAATCGCCCGTATCTACATCCTGCGAGCGAATGATGACCTCTTTGTTTTCGACATCGCATGCCAGTCGAATGATTTGGCTGCTTGCAAACAGCGACGCGCTGCCAACGGCATCCAGCGTATCGGACACTGGAAGGGGAATGAGTTTGGCATCCGCCGTGTCTTTGACGATTTGCCGATAGTCGGGATAGTTCCCGTCGAGCAGCATCATTTGCAGCCAGCGGTCGGAAAACTCAACCCGAACCATCCCACGTTCCCATTCGCCCTTGCTGTTGTATTGGATATGGAACGTAAAGGGAATGGGCTTGGCTTCATCGGTGACGAGCTTGAGCGCTTCCGTAAAGACACGCGGCGGGATAATCAAACCGATTTCGGAATGACGCGGCTTTTCTCGGAAGGCGGTGAGAATATCGTGCTGCCACACGCTCATGCGATAGCCGTCCGCGCTGACCAGGTTTGCGGTTACGCTGTTGCCGCTCTCATTCGGCAGCGTAGCTTGCAGATACGACCCGTTGAGCGAGGGGCGCGCGTCATCCGTTGCCACACTCGGTATCACGCGCTTGGCAAGTTCATTGATTTCTGTCGGCGTGAGCAGGACCGTAAACGATTCGCTGTGTTTCCCATTGAACGGTGTGATTGTGGGGAATTCGTCCGCGCTCGTTGCCTTGATGTGTCCCGTGACCTTGCCGGCACGAAGCGTGGTCAGCCAGGTCTTGGCTTGCGTTTGGATGGTGACGGGTGTTTGCGGGTCAAGGCGAGAAACCGCGTCCGTGAGAATGGTTGGAATGCAAACCCGTCCCGGCGTGTACACGCGCGCCTCGATGGTCTTGGAGAGAGCAATCGTCAAATCGGTTGCGATGATGGTGACGGTCTCTTCGTTCGGGTTCGCTTCGACGAGGAGCGTGCTGAGAATCGGGAGCGTAGATCTTTTCGCGCTGGCGCGTTCCACGTGTTGGAGTGCAGTGGCGAGGACACCGGCGCGCACTTCAAAGTGCAACGCGGTCATGGGCTCGCTCGGCGGCTCCTTCACAGGTGCCGGTTGCTCAATCACTTTTGCTTGCGGCACTGCCACGGGCATGTCATGCTTGCCGTTCTTGCCATTCGGCTGCGGAGCAGCGGGTTTGGTCGCGCTTGTGCTAGGTTTGTGTGATGTGCTGTTCGCTTTCGTTTGCACGAGTTTGTCGTTCGCGGGTTTCGCGTTCGTGGCTTTTGCTTGCTTGGCATTGCGAACGGACATGGCTTTTGCGATACGTGCGTTTGCTTGCTTGAGTTGCGTATTCATTTCTTTATGCCGACCGATCACACTCAACACTCGATGTGCGTAAAGTGTGCTCGCTCGTCAGGGTCTCCTTGTGCCGAACGTGTCGGCGAATCAAATTGGTTTGGGTCTGATTTGGATTGCTAGTCCGACGTGAGCGTTTCACCTCGTTGTGTTGGGATGTCCCAGTCCACCGGCTCGAGCACCAGCACGAGTTTGCCGTTGCGCTGCTCGCGTGTGACCACGAGCTGGGTGTATGGGGGAAAGAGTCGTGCTACCCACTTGCCGCGCAGTCGAATCATTGCTCGCGTGGCAGGTTTCCATGGCGCGCAGTCGCCCATCGGTTGAACCGTGATTGTCGGTCGCCGTCGCATGTGTCCCTCCGCTTATGCAATGCGCTTGCACGCAAACCGGTTGCGGATATTGCGGTGGTAATACACGCCCTTGCTCTGCGCTTTGAGCCAGCGAGAAAAGGTGTGCGCGGACACGCCGGCGTACTGATACACGCTGCCGCGCTTGAATTCGACAGTTACCGTGCGATGGTCTGGGTCGTAACCAATCGCATGGATGAAAGAGGAAAGTACGGGAATCATTTGGGTCTCCTGTGAAAATTTCGTACAGAAATGGCAACTCCCGCTGGGTCAGGGCGGGAGTTGGTGTTTACATTGCTTGCGCTATTTGGTTGTCAGCGTGAGAGTGAGTTCCTGCGGCATCTTGTTGCCGAGCGCCCACTTTTGGACGTAGAGCGTTCCGATTTTCGGGGGCATCCCGTTTTCGGTGCGTTCGTCGAAACGAAAGCAATTTTTCGTTTCGGGCTTGTCTGCATGCGGAACAAACGTGAGAGAGGTTTGGTTCGCTGCAGGTGTGGAATTGGTTTGGGTCTTCATTTGGGTCTCCTTGCGAACAATGTTCGCACTGAATAATTTTTTCACACTGGGTCGAGTGTGGATGGAGCGTTCCATCTGTAAAAATCCTCGCGCAAGCAGAACCTTTTGTAAAGCGCGAGTTTCACTTGAAAAAATAGTCGCAGAATCGTTTCGTGGAACAGGAGTTCAATCGAACGATGCTTAAAAATTCTGTGCAACTGCCCGATTGCATTGCGAATGCCCGTTTCCCATGTTAGAATGTTTACCGGAATCGGATGGGTCGCCGATTCTGGCGATGGAACAGAAAGCGTTCCAACGCAGCCCGCCCGTGTCGGGGTCTCCGCGCGGGTGGGTTCGCACTTATCGTCGGCTATCCGACAACGGCGCCGCGCGAAGATATTTCGCGCGGCGTTTTTTATTTCCCTCGCTTGGAGGCAGTCATGGCGAAGACGCCATCGCAATCGGATTTCTCGTTGGGCATGACCTTGGACCAGCTGCGCGATCTGCTTTGGCGCGAATTTCAACAGATGAAGTTTCTCGTCGAACTGGCGCGCCAAATGCGTTATGGCGAGATTCGGATTCAAGTCAGTGATGGTGTGATGAAGGACATTCATGTTGACCTTCGCTTTCGCGAAAAAGGCTAAGTCGGAAGCATACGTGTGCAATGCTCAATGAAGAGCGGCGACCCATCGGTCGCCGCTCCTTTTATTCGAGTTCCATTTCTATCTGTCCGCCTGGCGCCGCTTGTTCGCGCCCGAAGCGTTTTTTACTGCGCGTGTAATCGGTTTGCGTAAAGTCGTCATGCATCCACCAAGAAGCAGCACGCTCCCGGTATGGGTCGTGGATGTCGGGTGTGGGATTTAGCACGCAACCTTCGTCGAGCCAATGCTCGACGCCGCGCCCCATTTTGCGACCGTGCTGGGTGTGTTTGTCCAGCGCGTAATCGGGAATCTCCAATCGCTTGCCGTGTAGCCGGTCTTGATTGACGGCGCATTGAAAGTGGTCGGCGATACGGCTCTTTGGACTGCGGCAGAGCAAGAGGATTGCATTCGCAAGAGCGAGCCTGGCAGAGCCATCTTTCTTGGCGGTGCGAAACTCAAAATAAATCGCACGTTGGCTTGGAACAACATACAGCGCGGTCGGGTTTGCAATCCCTATGTCTTCGTTCGTGATTACGACGAGACGTTGCCACAAATAGTCTTCAAACAGCGGAACGAGTTCGAGTGCCCAGTACAGCGCGTTCTCTTCTTCGCCACGGCGGATTTCCTTCTGCAACGCGCTGATGACCTCGAAGAGGTTGTATCCGTTCTGCGTCATCACGTTCATCGTACTCTTCTCCATTCTCTTTTTTTCCCTTTCACGGTTTCGCATTCTTGCGCTTGGGTGACGTACCCGGTGGAAACGCCATGCCGCCGCGCAAGAGTGAATCATAGATGGTGCCAACAACGGGGGCAATCTGCCGATGGTAAGGGTTGTCACTACCAAGCAGCTGCTTGATGTACGCCTCGAACGTTGCGCCGATACTGCCGACGCGCTCCATCTGGGGCAGCTGCGGGTCAATCGGAAATTTTCGTTTGAGCATTGCAGCACGCTCGGTGTTGTGCTTCTCGACGGCATCATTGACGTACTGCTCGGCGAACTGAATATCGAACAGGGTCTCCTGTGCTTGCTCCGCAAGCAATCTTCCGACGAGCGCCTTGAATTCACGAAGCAAAGGTTTTTCGGTCTGCACGAGATACTCCAATGCAATGCGCTGACGGTTGCTGTCCAGGGGTGACATCGTTTCGCCGAACACGACAGCAATTTGTTTGGTCCGAATCATTTGCTGCACTTCGGGCAACAGGTCCAAGAGTGACAAGCGCGCGGCGACGTGTCTCGCATTCTTTTTCGAGCGCTCGGCGCATTCAGCAACCGACCAACCGAATTGCTCGATACGCTTGGCATAGGCATGCGCTTCATCGAGCGCATCGAGGTCCGCGCGCTGGACGTTTTCTGCAAGCATCAAGGATGCCGCTTGTTCGTCCGAAAGCGTCCGCACAAAGCCGGGTATGGTTGTCCATTCGAGCAACTGCACCGCGCGGAACCGGCGCTCACCTGCGACGATTTCATACTTTTTACCGCCGGACTGAGTGCAGAGGCGGACGGTAATGGGTTGCAAGAGTCCGTGTTCCTTGATGCTCGCGGCGAGTTCTTGCAGCTCGTCGGGGTTGAAAACTGTTCGGTCATTGTCGCCGGGTTGGATGTCGGCGATTTTGAGCGGAACAGCAACTTCTTTGGAATGATGCATATGGGTCTCCTTATGGTTTTGGGTCTTGCAGAACGTGCGTTCTGCTGAAGGAATTTTCGTACAGTCAGCACAGTTTGTAAATGCAACAGATGTTCAATGAAAAATCTTCAATCAGAGGTGATAATGAGCAATTCACTCAATCGTTTTCGTGACCGCATCGTCGAGGTGCGCAAGATGCCGGCGCGCGAACTTGTAGACAACGCGGGGAATTGGCGGACGCACCCTGCCATGCAGCGCGAATCCCTGACCGGTGTCTTGCGTGAAGTGGGCAAAGCCGATGTCTTGCTGGCGTACTCTTCGGCAAGACATGGAAATCAACTCACGCTCGTTGACGGACATCTCCGAAAGGACATTGACCCGGACGAAGTGTGGACGGTTGCCATCACAGATTTGAATGATGAGGAAGCGGACAAGATGCTGCTCGTGCTTGACCCGCTCGCCGCGATGGCAAGCGCGGACAAAGAAAAATTAGACGCGCTGCTGGAGCGCGTTCGCACTGACGATTTAGGCGTCCGTGAAATGCTTCGACGAATGGAGGTCGAAAACGACGCGCTCGAAGAGGATGCCGAAGCGAATGTCAAACCCGAAAACCATCTGCCCGCGATGGAGTTGATGCCGTTTGAGCACTATGACTATCTGGTGCTCTTTTTCAAAACGACATTTGATTTCGAGCGCGCGCTGGATTTCTTTGGCGTGCGCAAGACCGGCTGGTACGCGCACATGGGCGGCGATTACGAAAAGGGACGGATGAAAGTGGGCATCGGTCGTGCACTTGACGGCGGGCGCGCGATGGAGCGTATCGCCGCGATGCAAGAAAAAGAGGAGCAGAGAAATGACACCAACCCTACGAATCGTGATTCCAAGTCGCAAGCGAGTGAAACTGTTGGCGGAACGAGCATTGACATTGTTTCCGAAAGCAACGGTCACGATCGCGGAAAGCGAGATGGACGATTATCGCCCCATCGTCGCAAGCGAAAATCTCGTGCCCCATCCCGATGAGGTGAGCGGGATTGCACCCATTCGGCAATGGGTTCTGGACCGTTTTGACGACGAGTGCATTGTGTTCGTGGATGACGATGTATATCAACTGATTTCACTCGTCGGCTATTCGTACTCGAAAATTACATCGGCTGCGAACGCCATGCGCGTTGTCGAAAATACGGCGAACATTGCGCGCGAAATGGGAACGGCGGTGTTTGGATTCAATCAGGCATTCGATGTGCGGAAATTCGTGCCGCAAAAGCCCTTCCTGCTGCACTCGTGGGCTGGCGGCGTCATTGGCATTATTGGGCGTGAGTTTCGCTACGAGACTGCGCTGCGCTTGCGCGCGGACATTGATTTTTGTTTGCAGGTCTTACTCAAGCGGCGCGTGACCTTTATCGAGAACCGCATTGCGTTCGTGCATAAACGCTTTGGGCTCACCGGGGGAAATGCGGTCAACCGTTCGGCGGAGCGCAACAAACAAGAGTTGGAATACTTGCAGCGCAAATGGGGTAAATATCTCGAAGTCACCCAATCGAAGGGAACGACTTTACTGAAACTGCACGTGCAGCGACAGCAAAAGACGATACAACTCGCGGGAGATGTTGAGTAACGATGGATTCTGAGGTTCATGTTTGGGAACGACGCTCAAGCGAGCCGAACAAGTGGTACGACCGTTTTCAAATGTATCTCCTGCTCGGACCGTCACGGTCGCTTTACGCGACGTACACGGCATGGCGTGCACGCAGTGGCGCGGAAAGCGCGCAAAAGCGCGCGGGTTTGCCGCAATCGTGGCGTCAGGCAGCCGAAAGATGGGAGTGGGCGAAGCGGGCAGAAAAATTCGACGAGAACGAACGTGCGCAGCAATTTACCGAATGGCAGCGCCGCCGTGATGAATTGCGCGAGCAGGAGTGGAAATTTTCCAAAGAGCTGCTGGACAAGGCACAACAAATGCTGGTCTTTCCGCTCGCGAAAACGACGCGCACGGCAGAGAGCGACGGACAAACCGTGATTACGGAAGTGTATCCAGCGCGCTGGAGTATCGGGGATGTCGCTCGTTATTTGGAGACAGCGAGCAAACTCGCACGCCTGGCGCTCGGCGAAGAAACGGAACGCGTGGGAATTAACTCCGGACTGGCACTCACTGTGGATGATTTTATACAAGCGGCGAATGCTGTGAGGGAATGGGAACGCGATACTTACGGTGATTCTGCTATAATAGCAAAATGACCTATCAGCAGGGTACTCAGCCCAAAGTTGCGGCAGAGATCGATTTTGCGGCAATCGAGCAAGGCATCAAACGGACGATTGAACGACTGGACATTCGTTGGATCGTTGCGCCCGTGAATCGTGATGCGGTTGCGCGGATTCTTTCTTCACTCCCTCAAGCGCAGTGTGAGGAGTTAGAAGAAATTTTTTCCAAGCATCCCGACATTATGGGAAAACGGGAACTCGCACTCTTTCGCGCACTTGGTCATGCCCGAAACTCGCTATTGACGTAATTAGAAAACTCGTTCTATAATGGGATGCGTCAGACAAACACCGCCGAACGATACATGCCCGCGAATGAACCTCCTCCCGCGCGAATTATCATCATCGATGATTCGCGCAAAGTTGAAATCTCTGGTGCAGCTGCACAGATGATTCGCATGATTGTCGAACAGGCAAACTTCTTTAATGCGCCGTACAGTGCGGGGGTGGTGCATTTTCATTTTAACGGGCGAGAGCGCAGCGCCAATCTGAGATCCGAATTGACGCTCCAGACACAATAGATTTTTTTTTGCGACAATTGATTCGTCGCCGTATGTTCAGAAATGACGCGGCACTTGTTCTCGAAAGAGAGCGAGTGCCGCGTTTTTTAATTTCTCTCGGTACTTGTGCCATGACACCAGAGTGGATTCTCGCTGTGACATCACTCGCTGCTGCTCTCTTTGCTGGTTTTAACGCATTGCGTATGAATCAACGCGCCGTGCGGCGCGATGAAGTAGCATTGCTCCGTGAAGAACTCAATGCGATGTCGGAACGCCTGCGGCAACAAGGACGTGAAATCGCCGCGCTGCGCGCCGAGAATGCAAATTTGCACGACGAGGTGAATCGCTTACGCGATAAGAATGCAGACCATCAGCGCGAGATTGTGCGTTTGCAGAGCGAGCGTGAGACGTTGAAAGACCGCGTGCGCGAGTTGGAACGCATTGTCGGCGGTCCGTTCGGTAGCGTGCAGGAGAATACGCGTTAATGGATTGGTGTTGGGTACTCGACGACCGCACGGGTCGTTGTCGAAAAGTTTATTTTGCGTCCAAACAAAAGACGCAGGGAGGTTTCGCATGTTTCGTTCGCGTCGTTCAATCTTTGCACTCCGCATTGCACTCATTCTTTTTGCGTTTCTGTTCGCCGCGCTGATTGGACTTGTCATTCCAACCGCAGCGCTCGCGGCTCCGCCAGCACAAGAACCGCTTACCGATTCCGCCGCGCTCGCACAGACAGTCGGCGCATTCATTGATTTGCTGCTCGCGGCAATCATCGGCGGAGGACTCGCCTACGTTCTGCAAATGAATAAAACGTGGCGCGACTGGTCGAGCCCGCTCAAGCCCATCATCGTACTCGCGTTGACGGCTTTGCTCGGCGCGGGACTGTCGTCGCTCAAGGTGATTGCGACAGCAGAATTATTTGACCAAGCCCCGGAGTGGGGACGCGCCTTTGTTGGTTTCATCGTTGTCTTTTTCGGTTCGCAGTTGACCTATCAACGCGGTTTCGCTGCACCGCCCGCGTCCGCTAACAACGGTGCGTGGAAATGGAATCTGCCGCAGTGATGCGGCGCGCACGTGAACGGCTGCCAGAGATGTAGCCGCTCACGTGCTTGTCTATGGACACTGATGCTACCCTAAACGCTTCATGGGCGCGTCAAGCAAAAGAGCCCGCGCTTTGGTTTGACCGCTTTCAGAGATTTCTTTTGCTTGGCGTGACACGCTCGGTGTATCGCACGTACATCGTCGAGCGGATGGATAAAGCGACACGAAAAAAACAAAAGGACGCGGTGAATGAAGAAATTTCCGCGCGCAGTGGGCTGCCGAAATCCTGGCGAGATGCCGCCAAGCGATGGAATTGGAAAGTACGCGCCGAAGCGTTCGACGATGCGGAACGCGCGAAACGCGACGAACTCTATCGCGCTCGCGTGAATGACATTTTAGCGAGTGGGTTCGCGCAACGCTTCGCGCGCGTCGCGGAATTGAATCGGCTCGCCGAACTCTTGCAAGAGGAAATCTGGACCGACGACAAGCGCTGGCTGCCCGATGTGAAACAAATTGGCAGCGGCGAAGCTGCGGAGCGCGTGGACATTGTACGGTTCAACGCGTCGGTCATCGAACAATATCGTCAAACGCTTGAGGATATCGCCGTCGAGATGGGCGAGCGCGTGCGCGGCGTCAAAGTGAGCGGAAACCTGGGACTCGTGCAATTTGCGGCGGATGAATTGGCAAAGGCAAAAGATGCGGCTCAGCAGGCGGAGCAAGATTTGCTCGCGCAATTGAAATGATGAACTCGTGTGACTGCCGACGAACAAAAAGCCGAATGGCTCAAGTGTTCTTTTTCTCCCGCGTACTGGATTCACACTTACGTTCAGATTTACGACGCGACGGAAAAAGTTTGGATTCCATTCAAACTCTGGCGCGAACAATTTGAAACCTTAAAAACGATTCAGGACAATCGCCTGGTCATCATACTCAAAGCGCGTCAACTCGGCATGACGTGGCTTGTGCTTGCGTTCGCACTCTGGCTCATGCTGTTTCAGCCCATCGCCACAATTCTGTTATTCAGCAAACGCGACGACGAAGCGACTTATCTACTTGGCGTCGAGCGCATGAAGGGAATTTACAAACGCCTGCCCGATTGGATGCAAGCGCGGCGCGTCGAGGTGGACAACGAACACGAGTGGATGTTGTCGAATGGCAGCATTGCGCGTGCGTTTCCGACGAGCGCAGGCGATTCGTACACTGCAACGCTCGCCGTCGTAGATGAAGCGGACCTTGTGCCGGACCTCAACCGCTTGATGAATTCGGTCAAGCCGACGATTGATGGCGGCGGACGCATGATTCTCTTGTCACGCGTGGACAAGACGAAACCGCAGAGCGAATTCAAAAACATTTATCGCGCAGCAAAGCAAAAACTCAACGGCTGGGCATCGGTCTTTTTGCCATGGTGGATTCGTCCGCAGCGTGACGATGCGTGGTACATAGCGCAAAAGCAAGACATTCTCTCGCGCACAACCGCGCTCGACGATTTGTACGAGCAGTATCCTGCGACCGACACGGAAGCATTAGCGCCGTCAACGCTCGACAAGCGGATTGCAGGCACATGGCTGGAGCAATGCAAAGATTTCGACACACAGCCGATTGTGGAAAAAGAGTTGCCCGAAGGCGCGCCGAGCATTCCGGGACTGGTGATTTATCGTCTGCCTGACGCATTGAGCGAGTACGTGATTGGCGCCGACCCTGCCGAAGGCAATCCAACGAGCGATGAATCTGCGGCAACGGTGCTTGACCATGACACAGGCGAAGAGGTTGCGGTGTTGGCGGGACGCTTAGAGCCGTCCACGTTTGCCTCTCACATTGACGCCATCGGCATGTGGTACAACCGCGCATCGGTGATGGTGGAGCGGAACAATCACGGACACGCCGTCCTGCTTTGGCTGCGCGAGAACTCGAAACTTACGCGCTTGAAAGGACATGACGGCAAGTTTGGCAGTGATGCGAACGCCAATGACAAGGTGCCGAAAGAGGGCTGGCTCTCGAACACACGCGGCAAATCGATCTTGTACGACGCGGCTGCCGACGCGTTCCGCGAAGGTGACACCGTGATTCATTCTTTTACGACGTGGACGCAATTGAGTTTGATTGAAGGGTCTACCCTTCGCGCGCCCGAAGGCGAACGCGACGACCGCTCCGATTCGTATGCACTGGCGCTCGTCGCGCGTGATGACCGATTCAATCCGGCCGCACGGTTGGCAAGGGAAGCGCGCGTGTTGCGCGAAAAGATGGAATTGGCTCGCCAAGCGAGCCGCGAAAAACAGAAATGAATTTGTTCGGTCTTGAAATTCGCCGCAGCAATCGCATTGCGGAGTTAGAAAAGTCGCTCGCCGACGAAGCGCGCGCGCGTGTCGCGTTGCAAGCGCAGGTGCAGACGCTTGAGCAACAAGCGGTGCGCGTCAGCGATTTATCCGAAATGGCGCAACGAGTGACGGGTCAGCAGCAGGCAAATTCGAGCGCGTTCCCTTTTGGTCCACTCTCGCCGTTACCACCGCATGGCACGGTACAAGAGCAATCGTTGGGTCCGCGCCGCTGGCAGTATCCCGTCGGCGCAAACGTGCAGTTCACGCCGCGCCAAAGCGAACAGGTTTCGTTCGAGGCATTACGCAATTTCGCGCGGCTCTATGATGTGGCGCGCATTTGCATTCAGGTTCGCAAAGAGGAATTGCAGGGCTTGGCGTGGAAAATCACGACCAAAGACGATGGACGCGAGGACGAATTCAGAACGCAGATTGCAGAGGTCACGAATTTTTTTCAAAAACCGGACCGCCGCAACACGTTCGACGATTGGCTGGGCTTGCTCGTCGAGGACATCTTTGTCATTGATGCGCTCACACTTCACAAACAATTCACACGCGGTAAAGAGTTGCACGCGCTGCGCGTCGTGGACGGGGCGACGATTCATCCGGTCATTGATGAAGTCGGCGACATCTACGGCTATCAGCAAATTATTTATGGAGTCCCGCGCACCGCGTACATTGACGCGCAGTATGCGACAGCAATGCCGGATGTTGAAAAAACGAAAGCGATTTTTCCGCTTTCCCAACTCATCTATCGCCCGCGCGTTCAGATTCCCGATTCGCTCTATGGCTTTCCCCCGCTCGAATGGGTCATCATGTCGGTCAATCAAGCGTTACGCAAACAAGTCTCTGACCTGACATGGTTCACAGAAGGCAACACGCCCGAAGGATTTATTTCGATGCCTGACGGCGTGATGGGACTCGAACAGGCAAAAGCGTTCGAGGATGATTTCAATGCGCTGCTCGCGGGTAATGACAAGATGCGCCGCCGCCTGCGCTTCTTGCCGTGGAACGCAACGATAACGATTCCGCGCGCGTTCACGACCGATACGGCATGGGATGAATTCTTGCTCAAGAAAACGTGCGCCGCCATTGGCGTCTCACCGCAAGAAATTGGATTTACGGCTGATGTGAACAAAGCCACGGGCGAGATGCAAGAGAACGTGCAATCTCGGCGCAGCACCGAGCCGCTGACGCAATTCTTTGAATCCATGCTGACCGAAGTGATTGAACTGGACTTTGGTTACACCGAATTGAAATTTTCCTTCCATGTGCAGCGCGCGGAAGAGGACATTCTCAAAATCGCACAGGCGGATGAAATTTATATTCGCTCGGCTGCCACTTCGATTGACGAAGTGCGAAGCAAGCGCAATCTCGGTAAGCCGTTCGGCATTGACCGCCCGTTTATCACGACGCCCTTGGGCGTGACGTACCTCGACGATGCGCTCGGCACGCACGGCAGTGACAACGTCGAGGTTGCCACGAAATCGGGCGAAGGACGCGTTTTCACAGCGGCAGAATTGCGAGAGGCGGCACGCGCGGAAAAGGAACGCACCGGCAAGTCCGCCGAGCAATTGATTGCGGAGAAATCCGCACTCCAGCAGTGGCGCGAGAACTCGTTGAACCGCATCAAGCAGGGCAAGCGCCCCAAATTGGAGTTTGAAAGCGACGCGTTGTCTGCGGACACGCGCGAGCGCATCGTGAGGAAATTGCAAGGCGCGCAAACGGCGGACGAGGTACGCTCGGTATTTGACGCGATACTCGCGCAACAGGGTTTTTTTTTAACCAAGTCCCGCACGCGCGATATCCGTGAGCCGCAGCGTCGCGCGAAACTGCGCGCGGAGCAAGAGATTCAAGCCGCACTTGCAGAGTTTTGGGCAGCGCAAGGAAAACGAATTTGGGAGCATCTAAAAAATGTTCAATCTGAAGATACATAAGCATTCCAACTTTGAAAGAAATTGTGAGATTTTTATTCTGCCTCAGATAGGGCAACATCTATCAGTGCCTCACGCAGAAATCATTCAAGCCAATGAGGACATTGTTTATCAGCGCGTAATGAATTGGATTGCACAGTGGCAAGGACTGGGACATTATCTTGTTTCCCTGTTGGACACTGGGGATGAATAACGAACTCCTTGTTGCGCTCGCGCAATACTTTGAGCAATTTGCAGAAGCTGACGACGATGCGCTGCTCGACATGCTGCTGCCGATTTTGGAACAAGCTGCAAAGGATGGAGCGAATGATGCGCCACTGCCGGATGGAATCAAGGTGGATTGGCAGCTCGTCAACGAAAACGCCGTCACGTGGGCAAAGGATTACGGTGCGCAGCTGGTCAGCAAAATCAACGACACGACGAGGCAAACGCTCGCCGAGTTGGTGAGCCAACATTTGAACACGCCCGGCGCAACACTCGGCGATTTGCAAGAAAAAATTCAAGCGACGATGAAGGCGAACGAGGTACGCGCCCGTCTCATCGCTCAAACGGAGATTACACGCGCGTTCGCGCAAGGCAATCTGAAAGCATGGCAGGAAAGTGGCGCGATTGAAAAGAAACGCTGGCGCACCAACAACGACTCGCTTGTCTGTGAAATTTGTGCGCCGCTCAATGGCAAGGTCGTCGAACTCAATGTGGAATTTGCAAAAGGACTTGCGTCGCCGCCCGCGCATCCGGGCTGCCGCTGTTGGGTAACGCCCGTTGTGGAAATTTGAAATGGCTGACGGTGGAATTTTTCTGAATGGCTATAACCAAGTGCGCGCGAAATTTGCAAACGCGCCGAAAGAGATTGGGCGCGAACTGAGCGTCGGCATGACGCGGGCGCTCGCGCTGCTGCACGATGCGATTGCCGAGTATCCACCGGAAAGCGAAGCGAATCGCCCGCCCGGTCCGATGGTCACGCGCCGATGGAAATTAAAAGACGGGACAGTCAAAGAAAAACGTGTGCCTGCGAATCGTTGGTACGTGCGCGGCACCGGCTTTCGCTACACCAGCGGACGCGTGGACCCCGTGAGCGAACAGCTCGGACGTTCGTGGACATCCACACTCAACACCTCTTCCACAACGTGGGAAGGCGTGCTCGGCAACAAAACGAGTTACGGACCGGTCGTGCAGGACGAAACGCAGCAAGCGCGCATTCACAAAGCGCGCGGTTGGAAAACGGTACAGAGCGTTGTGGCGGAATATCGCACGCGCGTCATTCAGGTTTTGCAGAGCGCGGTAGACCGCGCGTTGAACATTGCTCGCTAGGCGAGGAGGTCAAGCATGTCGAAATTGAATTTGTTTGTCCCACTGACCAAAGTGGACGAAAGCAAACGCGAAGTGTGGGGCGTCGCCGCCGAAGAAGCACCTGACAAGACCGGCGAGATTATGGACTATGCCAAGTCCAAACCGCGCTTTCAGGAATGGTCCCAGCAAATCGCAAAAGCGAGCGGGGGCAAATCGCTCGGCAACGTGCGCGAGATGCACCAGCCGAATGCTGTCGGCAAACTGATTGACCTGCAATTCGATGACACGGCAAAAAAGATTTATGTCGGCGCAAAAATTGTAGATGACACAGCGTGGAAAAAAGTTTCGGAAGGCGTCTACACCGGTTTCTCGATTGGCGGCGATTACGGCGAGATGTGGCGTGATGTAGAGCATCCCACATTGAAACGCTACGAGGCGATTCCTGCCGAAGTTTCGACGGTGGACAATCCCGCGATGTATGGCGCGACATTTGAAATGATTCGCGCAAACGGCGCAAGCGAGTTGCGAAAATTCGCCGCGCCTTTGAAAAAAGAAGATGACGCGCCGAGCGATGAAAAACCAGAGGACGACGCGCCTCCGAAAGAGGAACAGGCAAAAGAAAAAGGCGACGACGAACCAAAGGACGACGCGGCAGACAAAGACCGCGCGGAAAAGACGCCGCTCGCGCTCAACTTGGAAAAGCTCGCCAAGTGTTATCCCGACGCAGTTGCCATTGATGCCGGTGATTGGGATGTGTCTCGCGCGTTGAGTGTACTCGCGCAGGTCTCCGCACTTATGCAAAGCGAAGCGTGGACTGGCGAAACCGAACACGTCGCGCTCGTATCGTCAATCCTTGCTCAATTGCAAACGTTCCTCGACGCGGAAATTGCCGAAGCGCGCGCATTTGCAGAACGAGAAGCGCAAGTCGTTGCAGATGACCGCCTTGCGAATGCAGAACAAACCCTCGCCGAAGTGACCGAACCTACCGTAACGACCGACGAGGAAACTGAAACGCTCGAAATGGCGGCGCGCGGTAACGAATTGCAAAAAGCCGCAGCGAATGGCGCGAATGCGCGCGTGATTCTCGAATCCAAAATCCATCAAGCGTACACCGTCACCTGCGACCAATTGTTGCAGCGCGGCTACATTGACCGCGCGACGCGTTTGAAAATTTCTAAATTGATGGGCGAGATGCTTACCGCGTTCGCCGACGCGCTCGGTGCGGAATTGGAAAAAGTAAATCTCTCGCCTGCTGATGTGGATTTCATCGCGGCAAAACTCGCGCAAGGCGAACTACTAAAACTCGACCCAGCGAAACAAGACTTGGAAAAACGCGGTGCGCGGCATAACGCGGGCGATGCCGCAATGCTGCAAACGATTCACGACCACGCGTGCGCGCTTGGCGCAAATTGTGAGTCTGGAGCGGAAAAAGAAATGAATCCCGACGAACTCAAAAAATGGATGGACGCGGCAGCCACCGAACGCGCCGCGCAGACCGAAACGACATTGCAAAAATTGATTGGCGATGCCATTGCGCCTCTCGCGCAAGCGGACGAATTGAACAAGGTGATGGAGACGACAGGGGAACTCGGCAAGCGAGCCGAGGAGTTGGAGAAACAACTCAAGGCGCTCGCGGAACGCGTTGCCGTCGTCGAGAAAACTCCCGAAGGTCAACTGCCCGTTTTGCGCGTGGTCAAGCGTGATGGCGCGCCGGAGACGGTGGAAAAAGCAGATGCGCTGGCAGTCCTCGAAAAATATCGCGAGGATGCAAGTCTCGACGCCGTCACACGAAGCGCCGTGGGAAAAATCCTCGCGCTCGAAGAAATGAAAAAGACAATTCAACAAGGACCGCAAAAAATCGGCGCTGCGCCGTGATTGCGAGTACCCTATAGGAGTCCAATATGTTTCCTCAAGACCAATTGGCGGGACACAATCGTTATTCCTTTTCCCAAGAAACGATTGACCTCGCACGCAAAGCCGTCACGGGTGGACTTGGCAAAGCCACGACGACCGGTATTGATTTGAATACCGCGCTCGTAGGATATCCGCTCGAAGCGCCATCGAAAAAACTCTATCCCGTTCTCTCACCGATTCGCAACCTGTTGCCGCGTCTCCCTGTCACGGTGCTGTCCGTGGGCGGCATGGCAGGCACAGCATTGAATTGGAAACAGATTACCGCGATCAACGCGGGCAATCTCTGGCCCACAGTTGCTGCCGGCGCGCGCAACTCTGCCATCCAATACACCGAAGCCGACAAGTCCGCCTCGTTCAAAACCTTTGGTTTGGACGACAAGGTCGTAGACGAAGCCATCTGGGCAGGGCGCGGCTTTGAAGATGCACGCGCGCTTTCAGCACTTGCGACGCTCCAAGCGACGATGGTTGCAGAAGAACGTTTGCTGCTCGGCGGCAATGTCACCGCGCTCGGCGCGCCAGCGGGACTTGCCGCTACCGCGTCTGCATCAGGTGGCTCGCTCGCCACTGGGACGTATCGTTGCATAGTCAGCGCTCTCACAATGCAGGGCTGGTATCAAGCGGCGAAAGGTCGCACAGGCGGTGTGGATGCCAACGGCGAAACAGATGGCAGCACGAACACATCGACCGCCGTCACTGGTCCGAACGGCAAACTCGACCTGACATGGACGGCGAAACGAGGCGCGTTTGCGTACAACGTCTTTATTGACAATGGCGCGGGGGGCGCGTATGCGTATCACAGCACCGTGTTTGTCAATGCAGCGACAATTACGAGTATTGCGGGCGTTGTGGCGAACACGCCCAACACGGCGGACAAGACCGCGAACGCGCTCGACTTTGACGGACTCATTCCGCAAATCGAAGCCGCGAATGCGGGCTATTACAGCTCGCTCAACAATGCCACGTTAACTGCCGATGGCGCGCAGGGCATCGTCGAGATTGACACAGCACTGCAATCGCTGTGGGACAATCAGCGCGTCGGACCGCAGCGCATCTGGGTGAACTCGCAAGAAATCAACAACATCGCGAAGAAACTCACCAACGCAGGTTCTTCGTCGCTGGTGCGCGTTGTCGTCGAGAACACGGTGGACGCGCAGGGCAATCTCGTCGCGGGGATTCGCGCGGTCAAATACATCAACAAATACACCGGCGAAGTGATTGACATCACCGTGCATCCCAACATGCCTCCGGGCAAACTCATGGGGCTCACACACCGACTCCCCGAATGGTATCCAAACAATAACATCCCCGAAGCCATCATCGTCTGCACGCTCCAAGAGTACGCGGACTATGAATTTGCGCGGACGGATCGCTCGACGCCGCACGGTGTATACGCGAGCGAAGTGCTGGTGTGTTACGCGCCCGCGTTCTCCATGGTCATCACGAATATCAAGAACGGCTAAGTCGCGCAGGAACGATTAGATGTGTCGTCGGAGCGCATCTAGCCGTGCGGGGGAGTGGGTTTCCTCCTTTACCACTCTCCCGCTTTGTTCAAAAGGAATTTGTTGAGGAGGTTTCCAATGCGCTTTCAAGTAAAAGGCGATATTACCGCAATCAGTGTCGAGGAAGAATCGTTTGCCGTGCAAAATGGCGTTGTCCAAGTGCCCGACCGTTCGGCAGTCAAAGTCGCGCTCGAGCAGTTCATTCGCGACGGCGTCTTGACGCCGTTGCCTGATATTGTGCCGCCAGCCCCAACGGAACCGCCGTCACCGCCCGCGCCGCCAAGTGAGAATGACGACTCGAAAAAGGACAAGAGCAAGTCCAAAGACAAGTAAGCGATGCCAAACTTTACGCAGTACTGTACGCTCGAACAGGTCAAGACCTACGGCGCGATTGCGGACACGGATTCGAACGATGATACGTACATCAACAAAATCATCACCGCCGTCCAAAATGGCATTGACGCGTTTTGCAATTGGTCCTTTCACGACGAGACGCGCACGAACGAAGAACGCAGCGGAGCGGATGTCAAGATCGACAACGATGGCTATATGCAAATACGCGTGGATAAATGCCCGGTCTATGCCGTGTCGAGTGTGGCGTATCGGTTTCATCCCGCGCAGAGCTGGGCGAGCGTAGAGTCGACGCTCGTCGAAACGTTTCCAACTCCGAGCAGCGTGCCGCACCCACGCGCCGACAGCAATTTGATTCTCTGCTATGTGAATATGCGCGCCCATCGCAACGACCGCGTGCGCGTGAAAGTTACGTACTCGGGCGGTTTTGCGACGACAGACCCGCCGGGCGCATTGAATCTGCTGGCGACGCGTCTCACTTGGTGGAGATACAAGCAGCGCGCGGCGGCGTTCGACAAAATCGCCATGCCCGAAATAGGTCAAGTCATCATTCCAAGCGCGCTGCCGCCGGACCTACGGCGCGACTTGGAGTTGTGGAAACGCGTCGCGTAATTTACGTTGAGCGGAACAAAGTGGAGACGAAACGTGGCAACTCTCGGCAAAATCAAAATTGATACACGCGGCAAAATCAATCCCGCGCAGTGGAAAGTGTTTCTCGGCACGCATGACATCTCGCACCTCATCGCGGGCATCAGCATCACCGCCGCAGCCGGAATGCCGCTGCCTGTTGTCAATTTAACGCTGCTGGGTCAGGTGGAATTGCCTGAAGAACTTGACGCCATTTTGCAAGCCACTCAGTTGCCCGAAGTGAACGAATCGGTAGGTGACCAATTGGTCGCGGAGCCAAGCTCATGAGTTTGCGCGCGCAGGTGAACTTGATTCACACGATAGCTGTACCGTCCACGTGGAAAAAATATGATGTGGACAACGTACCCGCGCAGTTGTCGCAAGCCAAGTTGCCCGCGCTCATTCTTGTCGAAGCGCAAAACCAAAGCGGCGAATTTGTCGAAACGACAATGCAGCAAGGTTCGTTCGACGTGCAGTATTACGTTTCGCATCTGCTTGTGTGGAAACCGCTCATCAGCGGACGGGTGAACAAAATCATTGCACTCGGCGAGATGGTGGACTTTCTCGACACGTATCTCGCGTCGGCAAAAGCCATCATCGGGCAGTTCGACATTCCACCGCGTATCAGCGTCAAGCGCCTGCCAAGTATCGTCGAAGGCGAAGCGGAATACTATGCGCGCGAATTTGTGTGGCGGCTGGAGGATTATCTATGAGCGATTTGCAAGATACAACCGAAATTTCATCGCGCGTCTATCGCGCGCAAACGGGCATCGAAAACGAACACGGAGCGCGCGTCGAAGCAGGCGACATCATACCACTGGGCTTTGTTCCGGCTTGGCAGTTGCAGTACTGGCTCTCGCAGGGCGATGTGACGATGACCGAAGCAATTGTCATTGATGCATCCGACGGGGTGAACGCCGCCGAAGCCAGCGCGGCAAGCGAAGTACTGCACCAGCGCCGCAAGCAAAAGCGAGGTGAGCCATGAGCAAAGTTCACGGTTCGCGCGCGGTTTTGTATCTCGCGCAATACAACCTCAGCGGCTACTCGAATGACATTTCGCAGAGTATGGCGCTCGAACTGGTCGAGGTCACGGGGCAAGGTCAAGGCAACAATCCCGTTCGGGAATACATTCCGGGACACTTGAACTGGAAACTCTCCGAAAAAGGATTTTGGGATTATGGCGCGGGCAACCCGGAGAATGTGCTGAATGAATTGCTCGGCACGCTCGGTCAGGTGATGTATTCGCCGCTCGGCGGCAATGCCGGCGATGCCGCGTATGGTGGGTATTCCTCGCCGTTCAATGGCGGCGATGTGATGAGTCCGTTCAACGGCGCAGTAGCCTTTACCTTAGAAGTTCAAGGGGCACAGCGATTTTCGCGCTGCAAGACACTTGGACGGAAAACGGCGACGGTTGTGGAAAACGGCGCGGCGCAGGACTTGGGCGCAGCTGGCACGAACGGTGTAGAAGCCTTTCTCGCCGTGACGGCGTTCAACGGCACGAATGCGACCTTGAAAGTGCAATCGTCTGCCGACGGGGCGACGGGATGGGCAGACCGTGTGACGTTCACCACCATCACCACACCGACGAGTGAGCGATTGCTGCAAGGGTCAACCAGCGACCGCTATTTGCGCTATGCCCTCACCGGCACATTCACGAGCATCACGTTTTTTGTGATTGCGCGCAATGTCAATATCGAAAGTTGGAATTAGATTCGCGCGTTGTCCATAGACAGCGCGGCACGCTATAGGAGGCAGTATGGGAAAGTTTCACGGCTCGAAAGGTGTGTTCAAAATTGATGATGCGGGCGGCACGCTGCGCGACATCAGCATATACATTGACGACATGCAGTTGTCGCGCAAATTCGACACGCCCGAAACCACGGGCGAAGGACAGGGCAACGCACCCGTGCGCGAGTATATCCCGGGTTTGCAAGACGCCGACATCGCCATCAAAGGTTCGTATGACAACGCGGCGACAACGGGTTCCGCGACGGTGTTAGCCGGCATTGCCAACGCGGGCGGACAGTTGACCGCGGGCGGCTCGCTTTCGTTCGAGGTGCATCCCTCCGGCACGGCGAGCGGCACCCCAAAACGCACGGGTGAATGTTTCATGACCCAGTACGACGAATCGGCTCCAGTGAATGGGCGCGTCTCATTCTCTGCCGGGTTCAAAGTGTCAGGTGCGATTGCGAACGGAACAAATTAAGTTCGTAACAACCAAAGGAGCAATGATGGCAGAAGAAAAAAAAGATTGGGCACCGCCGCGCTTGCGCGCGATTCTCACCAAAGCGCGCCTGCGCGAAGTTGTCTGGCGCGAAATAGATTTGTCCAAGTTTGACCCGGAATTAACCGAGCCGAACGGTGAGCCGCAAAAAATCCAAGTGTGGGCAAACGCGCCGAGCGGCTTGATGGACTATATCCGCACAGCGGATTGGTCAGAAGACGAGTTTTTTGCCGCGCTCGCGGAACTGACGCAATACACCGGCGAGCAATGGCGCGACCTGCTCGACGCGTGGGAAGGCGCGCTCAAGTCGTGGGTCACACGCCAATTGTTCGACGTGACACGCGAGTACCAAAGCGAACGCTTTAATTTTTTAGTGTCATCGCAAGTGGATTCGACAACAAACAACTCGCCGATGTCGGAGTCGAACCCCGCTTGATTGCGGAAGCCCGCCGCGAATTGAATCGGCTCGCGCTGACGCGCACCGTCAACCTCACCTACGGCACACATTATTCGTTCGACGAAATTGAAGACGCGTTTGACGACTATCGCCGCGACGCGCTGCGGGCGCATCTGGATGAGATTCACAAGGACAAAGAGTAGGCACATCGTTCTGACATGGCAAACGAGTTAGAAATTCGCATCATCGCTAAAGATGGCGCAACCCAGATTATTCGCGGGGTGACCACTTCGCTTGATGGTCTGGGCGCTTCCGCGCAGCGCAACGGTATTCTGCTCGCGAACGCAACGGGCAAAGAAATCGCCTTCAAAGACTTGAGCAACAACGCCAAGTCGGTTGTTAAAGACCTCGACAATGTTGGTGCTGCCACGAAACGCACCAACGAACAAATCTCACTCTCCAAACAGCAATTCGGGCAACTCGCCGCGGCAGGCGTCGCCGCATTCAGTTTGCTCGACCGCGCCATCGGCAACACGGACAATCAGGTAGCGAAACTCGCGTCCGGCGCAATGCAAATCGCGTTGGGCTTTGCCGCAGGCGGACCGATTGGTGCGGCGATTGCCGGGCTTGGCGTCGGTGTGGGATTGCTGATCGAGCATTTGAACGCGGCGGAAGCGGCAGCCCAAAAAGCGCGCGCCGAAATGGTTGCCCCCTTCGAGGATGCGCGCAAAGCAATTGACGCGCTCAACCCTCCGGTGGATGAACTCGTTGCCTCGCTCGAAAAAACGCTCGGCGTCTCGCGACAAACCGCAGAGAACATGGCAGACGCCGCGCGGCAAAGCGAAACGTATCGCGAATCTCTGCGCGCGACGATGGACCTGCAACAAGCGGCAATCGAAAAACAGAATGAATTAAATCGAGTCATGTCCCAACCTCCGCGCGGCGGAGGACGCGCCGGCGGTCCAGACCCCGCGCAAGTCGCTGCCTATCGCGAGCGGGTGCAAGAACTGGCAGCCGCGCAAGAGGAACTTGCCATCAAGTCGGAACATGCCGCGACCGCTGCGATTATTCACGCAAACGCTGAACAGCAGCGCGCCGTGGCGATGCAGTACGCGTTGTTTGCCGCACAACAAACCGCAGCAGCGATGGGGGATACGCGCCGTGAAGCGATTGAAGCGGCACAAGGGATTAGCCAATACGAGCTTGCCCAAATTCAAGCCGACAACGTGATGCGCAAGTTCGCCGACGGGACCATCGGACTCGGCACGGCGCTGACGGCGTTGGGCAATATCGTCGGTCTCACGGCACAGCAAGTTGACGCGTATCGTCAAAAGTTGATGGAAGCATCTGTCGCGAGCCGTGCGCTTTCCGACGCGTCGAATATGGCGGGGATGCGTTTCACGGACGAATCACGCGCGGCAGACGCGAACGCGGTCAAAGTCGCCCAGTGGAATACGCAAATGGAACGGCTGCACGAGAAACAAGTGCAGGCGCAAGCGGATGCTGCCAAAGCCGTTGCCGCAAATGAAAAACTGCGTGCATCCTATCAACAACTGGTCAATGCGCTGCGCAACATTGTTGCCAGCGTGATGCAGCCCACCTCTGTCACCGACGAGGACATGCAAGCCGCGGCGATGGGCAAGTACGTGGACAAGTGGGACGAATGGCGGCGACGGCTCGAAGCCGCTATGACGGGAACAAATGTTGCCGCGCAGTCGTGGGGCGCAAAATTTTCCGCGCAGCTCGCCGAAGTGCAGCAGCGGACAGGCATGTCGCTCGAACAGATTGACAAAGCATTCAAAAATTTTTCCCTGTTCGCGGACAAACGCAACTTGAAACTTATTAACTGGGATGTCGTTGTCGGCGATACGCAAGATGCGATTAACGCCATTATCGGCAAATACAACGTCGTCACTGCCGGCGTGGAAGCGTATCTCGCGAGCGATGCCGCCAAAGAACAATTGCCGCAATTGAAACTCGCCTTGGGCTTGGACGTGAGCGCGTCCGAACAAGATGTCAAGGATGCTCTCACGGGTGCACTCGGTGGCATTTCGGGGACAGGTGAAAAAGCAACGGTCAAGACCTCGCTCACGCTCGACACAACGGGAGCAAAAGGACAAGCGAACGAAGCGCAAAAACTCATCGCTTCGATTCCCGCCTCGACCGCAGGCAGCACCGTTATCACGCGCGTCAATCTCGACGCGGCAACCGCGCTGGGTGCTGCCGGGAATTTGAAAGACGCCATTGGAAAAATTCCCGCCACCGAAAAAGGCACAACGGTTACGACGATTGTGGATGTGGTCAAAGCGTCCACGTTCGACGAGAACCTGAAAGCGATTCTCGACGACATTGCCAAGATTCCCACCGAAATTGATGTCACTGTCAAAATTAACGGCGGTGGCACAAACGGCAGTGGAGCCAATTCGAGCGGCACAACGAACAACGCGTCCAGCGCCACAAGCGGCACGACCAACACCGCAACCAGTAGCAACACCGAACGCGTGCGCATTACGCAAAGAGAATCCTATGGGGCGTCTGCCTTGCGTCCTGGTGGGTTTCGCCTTGCTGGATCGGACAAACCAGATTCCGCGTTTGCATCAGGTGCGCCGGGCAGCGCCCTTGTGTCAATGCCAGTCCGCAATACGCCGCGTCGCTCGCGCAACACACCGACGCCCAGTTCCACCATCGGAGCAAATAGCGGTGGTGGCGGCGACATCATTTTCGATTTTCGCGGCGCGCAATTTTATGGTTCCGGTCACGAAGTAACGGGACTTTTGGAGCGAACACTCACCGGTACGTTCCAAAGGGTACTTGACCAGAGCGCGGTGAGCGCGGCAGACCTCGCGCAGTTATTGGGGCAATAGCACATGGCGCTCAACGTTATCAAGCTCGTACAGGGCGCGACGGAAATTGATTTGAACGACGGTTCGAACAGCGCGCTCGTAGATTTTCAGCCGCAGCCCCCCGACCTACAGACCACGCTCGCTCGCGCACCATTCGGACATGGTGCGGAACTCGCGTTCGCGCGCCGTGACCTCGCGCAACACACCGTGCGCTGGCAGCAAAAAGCATCCTCACACGATAATCTCGTCACCAAGATTACCGACATCGAAAGGTTGCTCGAAGCCGCGATGGAGAATCAAGAATACCGCAATCGCAACTGGTCCTATACCCCCGTTTATTTTCAATACAAGCCCGCCGATGCAACAGTGTTGGCGCAAACCGAAGTGTTGTACGGCGGTTGGCAGCCACCAACGGACGCGTTCGGCGTGCCGCTGCGTTCCAAGTATTTTCGCGGCAGTCAACTTTCGCTCGCCTGTCGTCCGTTCCTCGACGCAACCGCATTGTCCACGCTCGTCGCTGCCACAACCATTAACAACGGTCTGGGCAACGCAATTTCGTTTGCAGGAAGACTGGGCAGCGTTGCCGCGCCGTCTCGGATTACGCTCGACACATTTAGCGGCGGTTCTGACGACCGCGTTGTCGTGGGCTTGCGCCGGCTCGGCACACCCGCCAACTTTGTCGCGGGGCATGAACTCGAAAGTGCTACGCTTGGCGGTAACTTGTATTGGGCGGTGAATCTCATTACTTCGGTGGACGAAAGCGGCTTTAGTCCGGGCAGCGGAAATGTTGGCATCGAGATTTTACCAACGGGCGCGGAGGGTTACACCACATATACCAATTTTGTCGTCGCAACCATTACCCTCTCGTCGAACATTGCCGACCAACTTGGCGCATTCAAAGTGTTTGTGCGCTGCAAAGGTCTAAACAACCGCGTGATTGGATTGCTGGTGCGTCCGTTTGTGCAGTACGGCGCGCTTGCCAAACAATACGGACCCTACACGACGGTCTATCCGGTCTACCCCGCCGCGCTCAACGAAATCGAGATGCTCGACCTTACGCCCACATCGCCGATCCGTGTCGCATCTCTGCACTCGGCAGGCATCGCCCCCGCCAAAGTCGGATACGAGATTGTCGCGCAGGCGGGCTCAACCGCCAGCACTCCCAAACTGCGTTGCGATTACATGCAGCTCATTCCCGTCGGCGAAGGGAACGGCGGCACAGGCGCGTTGGACACGACGTTGCCGGTTGCTTTCACTGCGACGGGAATGGTGAGTGTGCGTCTCGATACGCGAGACTTGAATCCGCCCGTCGGATTGTTCGACGGCACGCCGACACTCGCCTACGGCTACAGCAAAAAAGCCGGGCGCGGCATTTTTCTGCCGCCCAATGGAAAATTATTTTTCATGCTGACCACGGGCGCGAACGCGGTGCATGACTATACGCGCACCTTCAAGGCGAAATTGGAATATGCCGCGCGCTATCTCAGTCTGATGGGCACAACGTAAATGGCAGGGCTGCGCGGTTTTGAAATCAACCTCTACGAGAGCGCACTGCGAAAAAGCGGTGGCGTGCTGCAACTCGTTGCTCCACTCACGCAGTTTGCTGCAGGCGTCAAGTGGGACGTACTCGCGCAAGGTTGGTACGGCACGGCAACCTTCGCGGTCACCGCGCCGCCCGATGTGTTGATGTGGCTCTATGACCTCGCGCTCGAATATCATCTCGAAGTGGTATCGCCCGAGCTCACGCCGGGCTACGAGGGCTTTGTCTCGCGCTTGGTGCTGACGCTGGGCAGTATCAAAAAAAGCAAAACCCTCGACGACTTGTGGAATGAAGTGCGGTTCAATTTCGGCGACCATCAATCCCTCGTCGCGAGTGATCCCGATTCGCAAACGACGTGGGGCATTAAACGCATTGTGCAGTCGTCGGGACGCAGCGCCAGAAGTGCGGTGCAAGATATTGCCGACCGTTATCTTGACGAACACAAAGACCCACACGGGGACACGACATCATCCTTGGGCGGCGAAAGCGAAGGCGGTGCGCGGCTCGAAGTGACGTGTCAGGGGTATTGGCAAACGCTTGCCTGGGCAAATTACAAGGGCCGCAATGGCAGCATGGACACCGGACGCCAAATCCAACGTGTGCTGAAACAATTTGAATTGGGCGCGCGCGTCAATCACGGTTTCCTCTCTACCGATTACGCGGCGGTGCGCCTTACGGGTAAGACGCGCGACCAAGAAATGCGAAACACGGCGACCGGGCAGCAACGCTTGTTGAAATTGATGAACATTGGAAACAGCAGCGGCTTGCGCTTGATGGGCGGCGTCGGACCGGGACGGAAATTTTTTACGTTCGCGCGCCCGCAAACGATTGATTATTTCTATGACCCGTACGAAGTGGAATACCGCGACAGCGGCGGCGCGGTGCTGCCGAAATGGTGCATCGAGCCGGGGCGGTTCGTGTATTTGCAAACGCCGTTTCCCGCGCAGCAGCCCACCGGCGACCCTGTGCGCAGTCCGAACTATTGTCAGTTCATCAATCGCGTGCAGTACGATTTGGATGCGGACCGCATTGCGCTCGAAAACCCGGACGGTAAAAACATTTTGCGCGTCTTGGCGCGCGCGCTTTAACCATGCCGCAAATCAATTACGAAGCCGACAAGCAACTCGCCGCGCTTGAACCGCCGAACCGATTAGAAATCGTTGACGGCGCGCCGGAACCGTTGTTCTCGCGCAAAGTGGGCGAAATTTGCGTGTACGTCAACAACGCGTCGCTCTATTTCGGCGCGGGCGATGATGACGACGTGGGCGACGCGGACGGCGCGGGCTGGAAAGACCCCGCCACCAATCTCACGCTCAAACTTATCATCGAGTACTTTGACAAAGGCACCGAGCAAATCCGCATCGGTTACACGACAGATGGCTCCAGCGAAACGCTGGCAACGATTGTCACCAAGACCAACACGAAAGAATGGAAAAAAGAGCGCATCGTTCTTTCGAACGTGCGCTTTGGCACATCGTATTATGGCATTGACGCCAACGAAATCGTTGGGGGCGGCGGAGACCACAATAACGCGGACTTTCGCATTTTTTGCACAGGCGATTTATGGGTCAAGAGTATTGCGATTACCAATCGCACGACCAAAGCATCGCTCCGCTTTCCCGCGTATGAATATCTGAATCAAACGAATGTTGTGCCGCCCGAACAACTCCCCGGCACGGGCGATGAGTTCAACGACAATTTGCTCGCGGGCTGGACGGTCTCGCCAACCCAGTTCGCAGCCGATAGCGGTAACTTTCGCATTCGTTCCGACATTCCCGCGCTGGAGATGGGCGCGGCAACCGCGTTTGGTGTCGGCATCGGCATTTGGCAAGGCAACGAAGGCGGAACGTACAAGTGGCGTGCAGGAAATCCGAGCGGCAGCAAAGCGGAATGGGATGGCGCGTCGTTCAATGTTGTCGGTTCCATCACGTCCACGTCGGGGACAATCGGCGGATGGTCCATCGGAGCGAGTTCGCTCACCGGTGGGAACGCGAATCTGCATTCTTCGGGTTACCTGTTGCTGGGAACGTCGAATGACATTGTGCGGCTCGACGCAGCGGATGCAACGTATCGGATCTGGGTCGGAAATGCGGTTGCCGCGAGTGCGTCGTTCCGTGTGACCAAAGCGGGCGCGCTCACGTCCACGTCGGGAACGATTGGCGGCTGGACGATTGGCTCCAGCACACTCTCAAGCGGCAGCATCACGCTCAATTCTGCGACGCCGAAAATCACGCTGGGTTCGATTACCGATTACCTGAACAACACCGGCGTCTTTATGGGGCTATCGGGCGGCGCCTACAAATTCAGCGTAGGCACGACGACCAAGTATTTCGCGTTCGATGGTACGAATCCAGTTGCGAGTGGGAATTGGATTGACAGCGATGGGGTTGAAACCTCACTCCAAACGTGGAAAACGAATATCGTTTTTTCGAGTGCGAGCGCGACGCAGGTGAATTGGACAAGCGGCACGATTCAATTGAATGATGGGCGCACGTTCAGTATTGTAAGCGGCAACACGGGCGCGATGGCGGCGCTCACGTACATTTATCTTGACACGGCGGTCAGTAGCACGGTCCTGCAAAAGACTACAAACTATGCAACGGCAGTGGGTCCCGGCAGAGTTCTGATTGCGGCAGCGCAAAACAATGCGACGGGCGCGAGTGTCATTCCGTTCAGCGGGCAGCAGCCGATTATCGACGGGGGCGCGCAGATTGTTGCGTCGAGCATCACAACAGGCGCGCTTGCTGCGGGCGCGGTCACGGCGGCGAAAATCTCTGTCTCTCAACTGTCGGCGATTAGTGCGGACATGGGTTCGATTACGGCGGGGACAATTACTGCAGCGACCATTCGCACCGCCGCAAGCGGCGCGCGCGTCGAAATGAATAACACCAAATTGTTTGGTACGGACGGCACTACGACGCAATGGGAAACAGATACAAGCGGGCGAATTACGGCAGGGGCAGGGGTTGTGCAATTAGGTGCGGCGGGGATTAGTGTTACGCCAACGGGCGCGGAATCCGCCGCGCGCGCGTACTCATTTTCGAGCAGCGCAGGGGGAACCGACTACGGAGGCATGTATTCCGTAATTCATAGCGCAGGCATCAATTTTGTGTATGTACGCGTTCGTAACGAATCTGGGTTTTACAGTCACCTAGTCCAAACGGCGGATACGAATAGCGACCAACAATCAATGATTTTGTTCAGCGCAAAGCGGAACGGGCAGTCGGACGTGTCGCTGTCGTTGATCAATTCATCCCCTAGCGGGAACAGGATTAACCTTAATGGCGCACACATCAAGATTGGAACAGACAACACGTATGACATTGGTGCGAGCGGCGCGAATCGTCCGCGTGATTTGTGGCTCGGCAGAAATGCAGACATCACGGGAAATCTTGTCGTTGACGGCAATGCCACGCTCGGCGATGCGACCGGCGATTTAACAACCATCAGTGGAACGTTGCGCGCGCAGCCAACCGCGGGGGCGGCGACGTTCGCGCTCGACACTTCGCAAGGCACAGTGCTGACGCTGGCGAACAATGCGATTGGCGACGCCACCGGCAACGCGAATAATTTCAGTGGCTTGCTCGTCGTCAACGAGACCGCAGTGGACGGCGCGCTCGCGCTGTTTCTTGTGGGAAACGGTGCAATCACAATCATCGCTCAGCAGGCAGGCACACTCTACAGTACGACGGCGGGAACGGCGAGCAAAATCAACGTCTATCTCTCTGCAAGTGTTATTAAAATCGAAAACAAGCGCGGCGGTTCGCGTTCCTTCAACATCATGGCGCTCCGCACTCGCGCAGGACAATAGATTAAATCGGAGGGAACATGCCCAAGCAAGTGAATCTCGATGTAAAACAACTGCGCTCCATTCACATTTATCGCGAGCCCGTTGCGGTGAACGAGCAAGGCGAGAAGGAGTGGCGTTTTCGCCTTGCCGGCGAATACGAACTCACCGATGACACGGACAGAGTGTTGTACTCGCGCCAAATTGAAATTATTCCTGATAGTGCATTGCTCACACGCATCGAGCATCTCTACGCCAAACTGCTCGACGCTGCGCAAGACCAAGAAGGCGTCAAACCGAAAGTGGCGAAGGCGATGGCTGCCGCGCCGAAATCAAAGAGGAGAAAATAACCATGTCCAACCGAAACAGCAAACCAATCTCACCCGCGCAAGTGGTTGCCGCAGCGGGACTCGCCGCGATGAAACATGATGCGGAACACATCAACCCTGCTGCGCTCGAAACTTTTTTGCACGGCGCGCAAGAGGGCTGCTTTGCATTCGAGTTGCGGATGAAACACGCGCAATTCGCTGGCGACACCAAGCGCATCAATGAACTCAAGCCCGAACTGGAGAAATTTCAAAAACGCAAAGCGTATTATGAAAAAGAAATCGCCGCGCAGTTTCCGCAGCACAAACCCGCGCCGTCGCCGAATTTGAAAATGCTTGAGCGTCAAATCGTGCTGCAAGATTATCTCGGCGCGTTGGAGTTGAAACGCAACGCGCAGATTGCAAGCAAAGCGGCAAAGGCGTTAGGCGACAAGGATGAAGAAAAAGTCGCGTTCCTCGATATGCAGCGCGCGCTCAAGTACATCGAATTGCTCGAACCAAAATTCAAACGCTACGAACGCGAAAT